>NZ_WAAS01000014.1:0-53709 GCF_008806585.1 Micromonospora sp. AMSO12t | reverse complement strand
CGCCCGTTCGGCGGCGCGCCCGACCGGCGCGCCGCCGAACCGTCGTCAGCGCCTGGCCTCGCGACGCTTCAGGGTGCGCTCGTAGTCCTGGAACCGCGCCTTGGCGATGGCCGAGCGGTCCGCCGCGCGGAGCACCAGGCCCTCGGACCGGCCGGCCGGACCGTCCAGGGCCACCAGGGTCCGGGGCAGGTGCGCGGTCAGGAACGTGTGCGTCCCGTCGATGTCGCGGGGCAGCTCCTCGGCGGGGACGGTGGCCAGCCGGGGCACCGTCGGCAGGCCCAGCGATTCGGCCCGCCCGACGAGGTCGGCCTCCCCGAGGAACCGCTGGCCGCCGCCGTCGCGCCAGGCCGAGATCCGCTGCGTCGGCCAGTCGAGCATCGGCGCGGGGTCGTCCAGCACGGCCACGTCGAAGAGCCGGTGCCCGACCCGGCGCTCGGCCGTGTAGTGCCGGGAGGCGGCGGTGACCTTGCCGCCGTACACCTCCAGGTAGAAGACCGTGATCCGGTCCTCCGCCGCCGCGACCGTCAGCCGCTCGGCCACGTCGCGCAGGGCGTCCACGATGCCCAGCGCGGGGTTGCCGATCAGGTCGCCGCGCGCGTACAGCAGTTCCTCGCGGCTGCCGATCAGGTACGCGCCGCCGGGCAGCACGACGATCCGGGCGTTCGTTCCGTCGACCTTCTCGGTGAGGGTGACCGGCCCGGTGAACGCCACGCACTCCGCCAGCAGCCCGCCGTCGCGGGGGTCCAGGGCGTGGTAGGTGGGGATCGACGGGTACTTGGTCAGCGAGTTGATCGTCCGCAGGTCGACCGTCCGGACGTCGAGGCGGGACACGGCAGCTCCTTCACGTGGCGGGGTGCGCCGCGCCGGTTCGCGGTGCGGCGCCGGGCCGGCAGCGTATCCGCCGCGAGGGCCCCGGCTCGCGCCAGTTTCCGGTCCGCGCGTCCACCCTGGACCGTCGGCGTGCGGAAGTGTCGTACCCGCGCGCGACCATCCATCCATGGCTGTCCCCGCTCTCACCCCGCACACCGACCAGCCGCGCTCGGTGCCGCTTCGCGAGGCGCGCACCCGGCTCACCCAGCTCGTCGCGCTGGCCGAGTTGACCGACACCGTCACCGTCGTCACCCGCGACGGCGATCCCCGCCCGGTGGCCGCGATCGTCCCGGCGGCCGCCGCCCGTAGCGCCGCCCAGGCGCGTGCCGACGGGGACCGCCTCGCCGCTGTCACCGCCGGCTGGGCCCGGCGCCTCGACGAGGCGCACCGGCGCAGCGCCCACCGGCACGCCGCCGAGCTGCGCGCGGTCACCGCCGCCCTCGCCGAGGTCTGGGCCGAACTCGACCGCCGGGTCACCCCGGGCAGCGACCCCGGTCTCGCCCGGCTCCGGGCCGCCCACGCCGACCTGCTGGCCGCCGACCCCGCCGCCTGACCCGCCCGGGGTCCGCGCCGCGTCCGGCGTCGCTCGCGTCCGCGCCGTCCCGGGCTCCGCGCCACCCCCGGGCTCAGTGCCGCGCGGTTGCCTGGCCGGGATCCGGTGTGCCGCCGTCGACCGCGCCCCGACGCTGCCGAGGGCAGCGCTCGCGCGTGCCGCCGGCCCTGGGGGCCGCAGGGTGTCAGCCGGCGGGGTACGCGTGGGTCTGCGCCGCCTTCACCGCGGCCCAGACCGGCTGGCCGGGGGCCAGCCGCAGCTGCGCGGCGGCGGCCGGCGTGACGTCCGCCGACACCCCGATCGGCCCGTCGAGCTGCACCCGCAGGTCGTCGCCGTGCCGCTGCACGCCGGCCACCGTCGCCGCCCAGGTGTTGCGCGGGCTGCCCTCGGGCCGCGACGGGTGCAGGGCCACCGCCGAGGGCCGGAAGGCGACGAAGACCTCCCCGTCGAGCCGGTCGGCGACGGTGAGGGTCAGCCCGTCGGCGACCCGGACCCGGTGCCCGTCGGCGTGGCCCCGGTGCAGGTTCAGCCCGACGAGCCGGGCCACGTAGTCGGTGCGTGGCCGCGCCGTGACGGTGGCGGCGTCCCCCTCCTGCACCACCCGCCCCTCCTCGACGACCACGAGCCGGTCGGCCAGCACCAACGCGTCCAGCGGATCGTGGGTGACCAGCAGGGTGGCACCCGGGTGCGCGGCGAGGTGCCGGTGCAGCTCCGCCCGGGTGTCCAGCCGGGTACGCGCGTCGAGCGCGGCGAGCGGCTCGTCCAGCAGCAGCAGCGCCGGCTCGACGGCGAGCGCGCGGGCCAGCGCGACCCGCTGCGCCTGCCCGCCGGAGAGGTGCCGGGGCCGCCGGTCGGCGTGCTCGGCCAGGCCGACCCGGTCCAGCCAGTCGTGGGCGGTCCGCCGGGCGGTACGCCGGTCGGCGCCGTGCCGCCGGGGCCCGAACGCCACGTTCTCCCACGCGCTCAGGTGCGGGAAGAGCAGGTAGTCCTGGAAGACCACGCCGATCGGCCGGCGTTCGGTCGGCGTCCAGGCGCGGCGCAGCGGCCGGTCCAGGTCGACGCCGTCGAGGGTGAGGTGCCCGGCGGTCAGCGGGAGCAGGCCGGCGAGCGCGCGCAGCGCGGTGGTCTTGCCCGCCCCGTTGGGGCCGAGCAGCGCGACCACCTCGCCGGCGGCGACCCGCAGTGCGACGTCGAGGCGGAAGCCGTCCCGCTGCACCACGAGGTGCGCGTCGAGCAGGGGCGCGCTCACGGGCTGGTGATCCAGCGGTCGCGCAGCCCGGCGAGGATGGCCACCGAGACCGTGAGCAGCACGAGGCTGAGCACCACGGCGGCCTGCACGTCCGTCTCCAGCGCCAGGTAGACGGCCAGCGGCATGGTCTGCGTACGCCCCGGATAGTTGCCGGCGAAGGTGATGGTGGCGCCGAACTCGCCGAGCGCCCGGGCCCAGCACAGCACCGCCCCGGCCGCCAGGCCGGGCGCCACCAGGGGCAGGGTGACGTGGGTGAAGGTCGTCCAGCGGCCCGCCCCGAGGGTCGCCGCCGCCTCCTCGTACCGGCCGTCGGCGCCGCGCAGCGCCCCCTCCACGGCGATCACCAGGAACGGCATCGCCACGAACGCCTCCGCCAGCACCACGCCGGCGGTGGTGAACGGCAGGGTGATTCCGAAGGTCGCGTCGAGCCAGCCGCCGAGCAGGCCACGCCGGCCGAAGACCAGCAGCAGCGCCACCCCGCCGACGACGGGTGGCAGCACCAGCGGCACGGTGACGAGGGCGCGCACCAGGCGCCGGCCGGGAAACTCGACGCGGGCCAGCAGCCAGGCCAGCGGCACCCCGAGCAGCAGGCAGAGCAGCGTGGCCAGCGTGGCGGACAGCAGGGACAGCCGCAGCGCGGTGAGCACGCCCGGCGCGGCGAGCCGCTGCGGCAGGTCGGCCCACGGCGTACGGGCCACCAGCCCGACCAGCGGCAGGACGAGGAAGACCAGGCCCAGCACGGCCGGCAGCAGCAGCGCGACGGGCACCCCGGGGCCCCGCCGGCGCAGGCGCCCGCCGTGGGTACGCGTCACGGGGCCTGGAACCCGGCCCCGGTGAGCACCGCGCGTCCCCGCTCCGAGCGGACGTACGCGACGAAGGCCCGCGCGCCGTCGGGGTTGGGCGGGTCCCGCAGCGCGACGATCGGGTAGTCGTTGACGGCGCGGGCGGACTCGGGGAACTCGACGGCCGTCACGTCGGCCGTGGCGGCCAGGGCGTCCGTGCGGTAGACGAGGGCCGCGTCGACCTCGCCGAGCCGCACCTTGGACAGCGCGCCCCGCACGTCCTGCTCCAGGGTGACCGGGGTGAGCGCGACCGAGGCGGCGTCGAGCGCCGTCCGCGCCGCCGCCCCGCAGGGCACCTGCTCCGCGCAGAGGGCGACCTTCACGCCCGGCCGGGCCAGGTCGGCCAGCCCGGCGACGCCCCGCAGGTTGCCCCTCGGCACGGCGACGACGAGCTGGTTGCGGACGAAGACCACCGGATCGCCGTCGGCGTTGCCGGCCTCGGCGACGGTGGTCATGTTGCGCGTCGCCGCCGAGGCGAACACGTCGGCCGGGGCGCCCTGGTTGATCTGGGCGGCCAGCGCGGCGCTGCCGGCGAAGTTGAGGATCACGCTCGTGCCCGGGTGGGTCGCCTCGAAGTCCCGGCCGATCCGGGTGAACGACTCGGTCAGCGAGGCCGCGGCGAACACGGTCACCGTGCCGTCCGTCGACCCGCCACCGGCGGTGGTGCCCGCGCCGCACCCGGCCAGGGCCACCAGGGCGGTGATCACCGCCGCCGCCGCCGCGACCGTCCGCGAGCGCCCCGCCGCTCTCACGACCCCTGCCTCCCCCGGGAGGCCCCGGACGGGGAGGCGCGTTCCACCACCACCGTGGTCGACTTGATCACCGCGACGGCCAGCGAACCGACGCGCAGGTCCAGCTCGTCGACCGCCTCCCGGCTCATCAGCGAGACGATCCGGAACGGCCCGGCCTGGATGTCGACCTGCGCCATCACGGTGTCCTTGACGACGTTGACCACGATTCCGCGCAGCCGGTTGCGGGCCGAGGAGGCGTCCGACCGGTCGTCGGGCTCGGCGGCCTGCCCCCGGGCGAACGCGGCCAGCTCGACCCCGTCGATGGCCCGGTGCCCGTGCTCGTCGCGGCCGGCGGCGAGCCGCCCGGCGTCGACCCACCGGCGCACGGTGTCGGCGCTGACGCCGAGCAGTTCGGCGGCCTCCCCGATGCGGAACGTCGTCACCGGCCCAGCCTAGCGTCCGGCAGATGCGAGGAGAAGGGCGGGCAGCTCGTCGCGGATGCGGCCCGGAAGAGCCCATTTTCCTCGTGTCCGCGGCCGGCGCAGCCGCGACACGGCCGACCGTCCGGATGCTGTCGTGACCTGGCGGGATGGACCACAATGGAGGGCTCGGGCGGGGGACGGCGACCGGGAGGGCCGAGTTGGGTCAGGACGACGAGGGCAGCGGCAACCCACCGGCGCCGGAATCCGTGGAGGCCCCCACCGCGCGCCGGTCGAGGTCCCGGCAGGTGCGCCTGGCGGCCCTGCTGCTCCTGCTGGTGGTGATCGTGGCGGCCACGGTACGGGTGATCGTGGCGACCGGCCCGCCCACCTGGGACGAGCTGCGCGAGCGGGCGGGGCTGACCAACCGGGACAGGCTGGTCATCGGGGTCAAGGACGACCAGCCGGGCGTGGCGCAGAAGCTGGAGAACGGCGCGTTCGAGGGCTTCGACATCGAGATCGCGTACATGATCGCCGAGGACCTGGGGTTCGACGCCCCGGAGGTGACGCTGCTGGCGATCGAGAGCGAGGACCGGGCCCGCCGGCAGGCGCGCGACGCCAGCGGCAGCTTCGTCACCGTCGATTTGGTGGTCGCCTCCTACAGCATCACCGAGCAGCGCCAGGGGCAGGGCGTGGTCTTCTCCTTCCCCTACCTGGAGACGGAGCAGTCGGTGGTGACGCTCGCGTCCGACAGCCGCAAGGTCGCCAGCCTGCGTGACCTCGACCGGGCGAAGGTCTGCACGCTGGGCACGTCCACCTCGGAGCGGCGCCTGCGGGACGCGGGCGCGAGCCCGATCGGCCGCAACCGGATCAGCGAGTGCATCCAGGCGCTCTACGACGGTGATGTCGACGCGGTCACCACCGACGCGGCGATCCTGGCCGGCTTCGTGGGCCCCCGCCCGCCGGGCGAGCTGCCGCCGGCGGTGAAGCTGCGAGGGCGCCAGGAGTTGCAGCACTGGGACATCGGCGAGGAGGCGGCGGAGAAGTGGGGCGTGAACACCGGCCCCAATCCGGCGATGCGGGACCTGGTCAACCTCTCCCTGCAGCAGTCGGCGGAGGGGCCCGACGGCTACCGGTGGAAGGCGGCGTTCGACCGGTACCTGGCCTCGGAGCAGCAGTACAGCAACCTGCAGCAGGTGGCGGTCGGCCGGCAGCCGGAGCCCGAGGAGAAGGTGGAGGTGCGGCAGTGGCCGTGGGAGAGATGGGCCCTGCCGTCTCCGAGTCGGCCGCGATCGGGCGCGCCGACCGTCGCCCGGGCACCAAGCAGGCGCAACAGGCGCAGCAGTGGCTGCTGACGCTGCTGCCCGCGTTCCCGGTGCTGCTGCTGGTGCTGCGGCTCTGGCGGCTCAGCCGGCAGGACATGCCGACGATGCTGCTGCTGGTGCAGTACGTCAGCCCGCTCGGGCTGCTCAGCGCCCTGCTGATCGCGCTGGTGTGGGCGTTCCCGCTGGTGGTGCTGGTGCTGACCGTTCTCGGCCGGCTGCTCCAGGTCAGCGCGCCTGACCGGTTCGACCCGGATCGCTCGCTGCTCGCCTACGGCACCGTGCGTACCCCCGGTTGGGTGCTGGTGGCGGCGACCGCGCTGGCGGCGCTCACCTGGCAGTTGCGGTTCCTGCCGCTGCTGATGATGCTCGCCCTCTGGCTGCTGGCGCTGCGGACCCGGCTCCGCTACCCGGACCGACCCCGCCTGCTCCTGGTCGCCACCCTGGTGCTGCCGGTCGTGGCGGCGACCGCGAGCTACGCCTGGCTGGCGCCCGCCGTGCCGGCCGCGATCAGCGACGGCGAACTGGCCACGGCCCTGCTGCTGGTCGTGCCCCCGCTGGGAGCCGTGGTGCTCACCGGCCCGGTGCCGCGCCCGGTCGCCCCGGCGCTGACCCACAGCCTCGCCTACGCGGTGGCGGCGGTGCTGCCGCTGGTGACGGGGGTGGTCTTCCTGCGGGTGCCGCTGCTGCCCGCGGTCGCCGTCGAGGTCGGCCCGGAGGCGGGCCCGGTGCGGGAGGTGGTACGCGGCCAGGCGGTCACGGTGACCGACCGGATGACGATCGTGCTCGACGGGCGGGGCGAGGTGCGCTTCCTGCCCAACGACCAGGTACGCGGGCAGCTCCTCTGCCCCGACCCGGGGCGGATCCCGGTCACCCGCGTGGACGTGTACGGCTGGCACGTGGAGGAGACGGCGCTGGACTGGATGATCCCCCGGCAACCGGTGGGGCGGGCGGACCCGCGCTGCCTGGGCCGGGTGCCGGCAGGGGAGCCCGCCGAACCGTCCGCGCCGCCGTCGCCCGGGCCTGCCGGGTCGTCCGCGCCTCCGCCCGCCGTCCCCCGCTGACGGCCGGCGGGCGGGGCGGGCCCTCGACGCCCCGTCCCGCCCGCCGGCCGCATCCGTCGGGTCAGCAGTTGCGCAGCTCGGGGGACTGGTTGAGCAGCTGGCCCCGGGCGGAGACGAACCGCCGGTACGCGTCGGAGCCGACCGCCGCCGGGCGGAACGCGGCGACCCGGTGGCAGTTCTGGAAGGCGAGCTTGACGTGGAAGTGCCGCTCCAGGCCGGCGCGGATGGCGTCGCTGGCGAGCGCCCGCAGCAACTGGCCGCGTTCGGCCTCGGTGGGCGGCGGGACGACGTTGTCGGCGTGGTCCGCGCCGGTGGACGCGAGTTCGGCGGCCACCCGGCTGACGGTCTGCCAGGCGTACGGCAGCGAGTCGCGGACGCAGGCGACGAACTCGGCGTCGTCGACGGGGCCGCGCTCGGCGGCGTCGAGCAGGGCGGGCGGGACGGTGAGAGACATGCTTCTCCTCCGGTTCACTGGTAATGACTACGGTTTTCATTACCGTGGCCGAGTGAGCACACCACGATGCGGACGGCGCGTCAACGACCGTCCGGCGTGCCGCGTCGACCCACCGTGACGGCGGTGGCACGCGGCGAACGACGACGGGCCGGACCGGCGCCACCGGCGGGTGACGGAGACGGCCGACGCGTCGGTCGGTCCGTGGCCGGCGTGCGGGGGAGGCGACGGGAGCGGTCAGCCCCGTCGCGCGGTGCGGCCCTTGAGGTGGCGGCCCAGTTCCCGGGCGATCTCCCGCTCGGCGTCGCGTTCGGCGAGCGCCTGCCGCTTGTCGTACGACTTCCTGCCCTTGGCCAGGGCCAGCTCGACCTTCGCCCAGCCGCCCGAGAAGTACATCGACAGGGGCACCAGGGTCAGGCCGCCCTCGCGGGTCCGTTCCAGGATCCGGGCGATCTCCACCCGGCGCAGCAGCAGCTTGCGGGTGCGCCGGGGCGCGTGGTTGGTCCAGCTGCCGAAGCCGTACTCGGCGATGTGCAGCCCGTAGAGCATCAGCTCGCCGTCACGCTCCTGGGCGAAGGCGTCGACCAGCGACGCCCGACCCTCGCGCAGCGACTTGACCTCGGTGCCGGCCAGCACGATGCCCGCCTCGTAGGTCTTGAGGATCGAGTAGTCGTGCCGCGCCTTCTTGTTGGAGGCGATCAGCCTGCGCTCGTTCTGCCGGGCCGCGTTCACCCGGCCGAGGATATCGGCTGCCGGCCAGGGCTGGCCGGCCCGGCGCCGATGCGGTGGCCGGGTCCGGCCGAATCCGATGGCGCCGGCGGTGCCCGGCGGGGGAGACTCCGCCAATGGATCATCGGGCGATGGTGCGGCTGAGCAAGCGGATGTCCCTGGCGTTGCGGCACGAGCCCGCCCGGTTCGGCCTCGCGCCCGACCGGGGCGGCTGGGTGTCGGTCGACGACCTGCTCGCCGCGCTCGGGATCGACCGCGCCGACCTGGACGCCGTGGTGGCCGGCAACGACAAGCAGCGTTTCGCCGTGGAACGCGGTGCCGACGGCGTCGAGCGGATCCGGGCCAACCAGGGGCACTCGATCCCGGTCGACCTGGAGCTGGCGCCCAGCCCGCCGCCGGCGCGGCTCTATCACGGCACCAGCCGCGTCGCGCTCGACTCGATCCGGGCCAGCGGCCTGCACCGGGCCGGCCGGCACCACGTCCACCTGTCGCCGGACCTGGCGACCGCCCGACGGGTCGGTGCCCGCCGGCCGGGCGAGCTGGTGGTGCTGACCGTGGACGCGGCGGCGATGGCCCGCGACGGGCACGCCTTCTATCGCAGCGCCAACGGCGTCTGGCTCACCGACGCGGTGCCCGCCCGGTACCTGGCCGACTGAGCGGGGCTCAGCCCGCGCGCCGGGCGAGGAATTCGGCGAGCACCCGGGTGTGGGTGGAGAAGGCCAGCTCCGTCGGCTCGGTGAGCACCAGCCACTCGGTGGCCTCCTCGGTCGGCGCTGACGGCGGCAGCGCCTCGGCCCGCCGCTCGGGCAGCTCGCCGAAGACCATGATCGTGCCGCCGGCCGGGGCGCCGTGCACCGCGAGGAGCCGGGCGTCGGCGGCGTCGGCACGCAGGCCGGTCTCCTCCCACAACTCCCGGACCAGCGCCTCCTGCCACTCCTCGCCGTACTCGATGAAGCCACCCGGCAGCGCGAGCTGGCCGCGGGCGGGCTCGATGTCGCGGCGGACGGCCACCACCCCGAGGCCCCGGGCCGTGCGGACCGGCAGCACCGCCACCGCGACGGGCAGCGGGTTGCGCCAGACCGTCCCGCCGCAGGCCGCGCAGACCCGCGGCCAACCGGCCGCCGGCGGATAGGCGGCGCCGCAGAAGGAGCAGTGGGAGTACGCCACGGCGGTCATGCCGCAGCACGTTACCCGGCACGCCGGGGGCCGCCGCGACCTGCCGCCCGGGGCGTGCGGCGGCGGCTCCCGGCGGTCACGGGCGGCCCGCGCGAAGTGCGTCCCGGGCCGCCATGAGGGCGAAGCCGAGCAGGTTCGCGCCCTGCCAGCGCGCCGGATCGTCCGCGCGCGGGTTGTCGGCGGCCAGGCCGATGCCCCAGACGCGGTCGAGCGGGCTGGCCTCCACGAGCACCCGTTCGCCGGTGCCGAGCAGGTACGCCCGCAGGTCGTCGTGCTGGTCGAACTTGGCGACGCTGCCCGCCACCACGATGTCGAAGCGCCGGGCCTCCCAGGTCGCCTGGTCGAAGCCCCGCACCTCGCGGCCGAGCGACTTGGCGCGTTGGGGGTGCCCGGCCGCCAGGATCCGGTCGGCGACCGCCGCGTCGCCGAACAGCATCGCCTTGTGCCACATCATCCAGTGCTCGGCGGTGGCGTACGTCCGCTCGCCGTCGGTGAACGGGGCCGGCCACCACTGGCTCAGGCAGCCGGGCCCGACGCTGCCGTCACGCTGCGGTCGGTGACCCCAGAAGTGCAGGTAGCGGATCTTCTCGCCAGCGTGGACGGCGGCGACGAGCTCGGTGACGGATCGCGGCGACATGGCGGCGAGTCTGCCCGAGGGGTCCGACGGAACGCGCGCGCTTTTCCGGCCGGCCGCCGGCGCGGGCGTCGGAGCCGCCGCGCCGCGCGGTCGGGTGCGCGGGGCGGTCGGTGCCGCCGCGCCGGGCGGTCGGGTGCACGGGCGGTCGCCGCGCCGGGCGGGGCGGTCAGGCCGGCGGCGCCCCGGTGTAGAAGGCGGTGGTGCGCTCCATGGCGCCCCGGGCGGCCTCGGCGTCGGTGCCGTCGGCGACGCTCGCCTCGCCCCACCGCTCGCTGCTCGCCGTCACGAACTGCCGGCCCTGCTCGGACACCGACCAGGCCTCGCCCTCCTCCGGCGTGACCCCGCTGCCGTCGGCGGCCAGGTACGACGCCAGGCCGAGCAGCGCCAGGTCCCAGCCGACGCCGACCGCGCCCGGGCCGAACTGGTCCCAGCGCTCCTGGTCGACGTGCGCGACGTGCTCCAGCTCGAACCGGGTCCGGTCGTCCCCGACCGGCGTCAGCCGCACCTCGATCCAGCTCACCTCGCCGCCGAACTCCCAGGTGGCGGCGAAGGCCTTCGGCGGGTCGCAGCGTTCGATCGTGCCGCCGGCGTTGCCCTCCAGCTGGTAGCGGCCGTCCAGCCGCAGGTCACCGGAGATCGGCATGAACCAGCGGGGGATCCGTTCCGCGTTGGTGCAGGCGTCCCAGAGGTCCTCCAGCGGCGCGTCGTACGTCTGGCTGATGGTCATCACCCGGGCCTCGCCGGCCTCCAGCACCCGCCGGCCGAGCTGGCGGCGTACGGCGTTGATCTGCTCGGTCGCGTCGATCATCGGTCTCTCCCGTGGTCGGTCGTGTCGTCTGTCGTGGGCGGCTGCTCGCGCAGCCGCCGTTCGCGCTTGCCTCGGGCCAGCTCGGTGGCGAGGGCGTGCAGGGGCGGCGTCCAGAACCGGCGGAAGTTGTCGAGCCAGCGGTCGACCTCCCGCAGCGGCCGGGGATCGACCGCGTAGAGACGTCGGGTCCCCTCCGCCCGCACGGTGGCGAAGCCGTTGTCCCGCAGCACCTTCAGGTGCTGGGAGACGGCCGGCTGGGAGATCCCGAACTCCCGCCGGATCACGTCGCACAGCCCGCCGGCGGTCGTCTCGCCGTCGGTGAGCAGTTCGAGGATGCGGCGCCGCACCGGGTCACCGAGTACGTCGAAGGCGTGCACGGAACCCTTTATATCAGTCACCCCTTATTTAAGCGACCCATGATGGGTCGGCGTGTCGCCGACGCCGTCGCGGAAGCGTCGGGGATACGACTCTCCACGGGTCGGTGCGAAGATCCGCACGACGCTACCCTGGCATCGACGGACATATACTTTCCGTACGATCGTGGAACCCGTGAGCGGAGGCGGGCGTGCCACTCTTCTTCCTGAGCTACGCCCATGAGGACAACCGCAACGGCCAGGTGCAGGAGTTCTTCGGCGATCTCAGCGAGGCGGTGGCCCGGCTGGCCGGCGTGGGCTGGGACCAGGCGGGATTCGTCGACGGGCAGCTGCCGCTCGGCGCGACCTGGTCGCAGGAGCTGGCCGACGCCCTCGCCACCAGTTCCTGCCTGGTGGCGCTGACCTCCCCCCGCTACGTGGTCAGTGACTACTGCGGGCGCGAGTTCCGGGTCTTCGCCGACCGGGTCGACGCGCACGAGCGGGAGTTCCGTCGCCGTCCCCCCGCCGTGCTGCCGATCCGCTGGATCCCCTGCGACCGCGTGCCCGAGGCGCTGACCGGCTTCCAGCACAAGAACTTCCCGGCCGGCGCCGTGTACGCCCAGGACGGGCTGCTCACCCTCAAGCAGCGCCGCCGGCACCACGACGAATACCAGGACTTCGTCGACGCGCTGGCCAAGCACATCGTGCAGACCGACCGCGACCACCGCCTGCTCCGGCCCGCCCGACGGCCGGTGCTCGCCCAGGTCACCAGCGCCTTCGAGACCACCCGCCGGCGGCCGGCACCCGGGTCGTCCGCCGCCCGGTCACCCCGCTCGACCAGCGCCCGGCACGTCTGGTTCGTCCTGGCCGCCGGCAGCGCGGCGGAGCTGGCCGGCACCCGCAGCGGGGCGGAGGAGCGCTACGGCGCGCTGGCCCGGGACTGGCGGCCGTACCGCCCCGAGTTGGAGGCGCCGATCGGCAGCTACGCCGGGGCGGTCGCCACCACCAAGAGCTACGGCTGGACGGTCGAGGACGCTGTCGACCTCGCCGAGGTGCGGGAGTGGGCCCGGGCGCACAACCAGATCGTCGTGCTCGTCGTGGACGTCTGGTCGGCCGGCCTGCCGCGCTACGAGCTGAGCCTCGTCGGCTACGACCGCGACCCCGACACCACCACCCCGGTGCTGGTGCCCTGGACGGCCGCCGACGACGCGGCGGCCGACGGCAACCAGCGGCTGTGGGAGACCCTGGCGCGCGTCCTGTCGCACCACGTGGTGCGCAACGATCCCGCGATGTGGCGACCGGAGATCGCCACCGCCGGCCGCTTCCACGCCGAGCTGGAGGACGCGCTGGTCGTGGCCCAGAGCCGCATCTACCGTACGGGCACGGTCTACCAGGAGCCGCCGTCGGACGGCCCGGTGTACCGCCCGATCCTCGAAGGTCCCTGATGGAGGCGGGCAGCCGATGGTGGTGAACGACGCGGCACGCGGGCAGATCGTCACGTTCTACTCGTACAAGGGCGGCACGGGACGCACGATGGCGCTGGCCAACGTGGCCTGGATCCTGGCCAGCCAGGGGCTCCAGGTGCTCGTGGTGGACTGGGACCTGGAGTCGCCCGGCCTGCACCGCTACTTCCACCCGTTCCTGCGTGACTCCGAGTTGCGCGCCACTCCCGGGGTCATCGAGATGATCTGGGATTACTCGATGGCCACGATGCAGCGCAATCCCGGCGACGACCCGCAGGAACTGCTCGCCGGGCACGCCAAGATCCAGCGGCGGGCGGTCTCGCTGAACTGGGAGTTCCCGCACGGCGGCGTGATCGACTTCGTGGCGGCCGGCCAGCAGGACTCGGCGTACTCGCGGTTGGTGAGCACCTTCGACTGGTCGAACTTCTACGAACGCCAGGGCGGGGCGGCCTTCTTCGACGCGGTCCGCGCGCAGATGCGCGCCGAGTACGACATCGTGCTGATCGACAGCCGTACGGGCCTGAGCGACGTCGCCGGCATCTGCACCGTGCAACTGCCCGACACCGTCGTCAACTGCTTCACCATGTCGACGCAGAGCATCCGGGGCGCGTCGGCCGTGGCCCGCTCGATCCGCGCCCAGCGCCCGGACGACCCGCCGCTGCTGGTGCCGGTGCCGACCCGGGTGGAGGACGCCGAGCTGCGTAAGCTGGAGACCGGCCGGGACCTGGTCCGGGCCGAGTTCGCGTCGTTCCTCGACCACCTCTCCGACGCCGCGCGGGCCCGCTACTGGAACACCATCGAGGTGCCCTACCGCGCGTTCTACGCCTACGAGGAGATCCTCGCCGCGTTCGGCGACCGTCCGGAGCAGGCGGGCACCCTGCTGGCGGCGTACGAGCAGCTCGCGTCGGTGGTGACCGGTGGCCGGGTCACCCGGCTGGAGCCGATGCCGGAGGAGGAACGGCGCCGCTCGCTGACCGCGTTCGAGCGGTCCCGGCTCACCGCCGAGCAGACCGTGCTGGTCGGCTACGCCTCGATGGACCGGCTCTGGGCGGAGTGGATCAGCGACCAGCTCGAGGAGGCCGGGCTGCGGGTGGACCGCCGCGCGGTCGACGTGCCGGTCCGCGCGGGTGGCCGCACCGAGTTCGACCGGGCGCTCGCCGCCGCCAGCCGGGTGCTGGTCGTGCTGACCCGGCACTTCGCGGCCACGCCGCTGGCGGGGGAGGCGTGGAAGGCCGCCGCCAGCCGGGACCAGGTCGCCGGCACCGGCGTGCTGGTGCCGCTGCGGGTCGACGAGTCCCGCCTCGCCCTGCCCTACACCGACCGCACCCCGGTCGACCTCAGCGACGTCGACGCCGGCACCGCCCGGACCCTGCTGCTCGAGGAGGTGGGCGCACCCGCGCACACGGTGACCGGGCGGGCGGTCGGCCGGTTCCCCGGCACGTTCCCGGCGGTGTGGAACGTGCGCCAGCACGGCACCACCTTCGTCGGCCGGGCGGCGCAGCTGGAGGCGCTGCGCGACCGGCTGACCGCCTCGCCCGCCTCCGGCGTGCAGGTGATCCACGGTCTCGGCGGGGTCGGCAAGACCCAGCTCGCCGCCGAGTACGCGCTCCGCTTCGCCCGCGACTACGACGTGGTCTGGTGGATCCCCGCCGACAGCGAGGAACGGATCCGGGGCGGGCTGGCCGACCTCGCCGAGGCGATGGGGCTCGGCGCCGGCGGCGGTGGCGAGGCGGTCCGGCGGGTGCTCGACGCGCTGCGCCGGGGCGGCCCCGGCCGGCGCTGGCTGATCGTCATGGACAACGCCGACGAGCCGTCACGGGCCACCCGGGCGCTGCTGCCGCAGGGCCCCGGGCACGTCCTGCTCACCACGCGCGACCAGACCTGGAGCGAGTACGCGGGCGCCACCGAGCTGACGGTCTTCGACCGGCTGGAGAGCGTCCAGCTGCTGCGCGACCGCGTCCGCGGCCTCACCGAGGAGGAGGCGACCCAGGTCGCGGAGAAGCTCGGCGATCTGCCGCTGGCGGTGGAACAGGGCGCGGCCTACCTGCGGGCCACGGCGCTGCCGGTGCAGCAGTACCTCGCCTCGCTGGACACCCCCGGCCTGCTGCGCATCCTGGAGGGCCGGCAGTCGGCCGGCTACTCCAAGACGCTCGCCGCGACCTGGCTGGTGACCCTGCGCCAGCTGCGGCAGGAGAAGCCCGCCGCCGCGCGCCTGCTGGAGCTGTGCTCGTACTACGCGCCGGAGCCGATCCCGGTCGCGATGCTCACCGGCGAGCGGTTCGCCGTCTTCATGGCCCCGTTCGACCCCACCCTCACCGACCCGATCCTGCAGGGGCTGGTCACCGCCGAGCTGGGCCGCTACGGCCTCGCCCAGGTCGACGCGGAGAACAACACCGTGCGCATCCACCGGCTGGTGCAGCTGGTGATCAAGGACCAGCTCGACGACCCCGCCGAGACCCGCCGCCAGGCCCAGTCGCTGCTCGCGGCCGCCAGCCCCCGCGACCCGGACAAGCCGGCCAACTGGCCGCGCTACGCCGAGCTGTGGCCGCACGTACGTCCCTCGGCGCTGCACGAGTCGACGGCCGAGGAGGCCCGCCAGCTCGTCGCCGACACGGTGCGTTACCTCTACCGGCGCGGGGACTACGAGTCCGCGCGCTCGCTGGCCGAGGACGCGTTGGACCGCTGGCGCGACACCGACGACGACGACGACCCCACCAAGCTGCGGATGCGGTTCCACCTGGCCAACGTGCTGCGCGCGCAGAGCCTCTTCGACCGGGCCTTCGAGATCGACCAGGACGTCTACGACCGGCAGCGGCGGATCTTCGGCGAGCACCACCTCTACACCCTGATGACGGCCCGCAGCCTCGGGGCCGACCTGCGCGCCCAGGGCCGCTACCACGACGCCGAGCAGCGCGACCGGCGCACCCTGGAGCTGAGCGTCCGCAGCTTCGGCGAGGACAGCGGCCGTACGCTGACCGCCGAGAACAACCTCGCCGTCTCGCTGCGGCTCGTCGGCCACTTCCGGGAGGCGGCCCAGCTCGACCAGCACATCTACGAGCGGCGCCGGGAACGCTTCGGCGACGAGGACCCGTCCACCCTCGCCTCCGCCAGCAACTACGGCCGGGGGCTGCGCGACACCGGGGAGCTGTGGCGCTCGCACAGCGTCCTGCAACGCACCTCCGTCAACCAGCAGAAGATCATCGGCCCCGACCACCCGGAGACCCTGCGTACCGCCAAGGAGCTGGCGCTGACCCTGCGCCAGCTTGGCCGCTTCGCCGACGCGCACCGGGTGCTGGAACGCACGGTGGTGCGCTACCAGCGCACCCTCGGCGGCGAGCACGCCGACACCCTCTCCTGCGAGATGGCGCTGGCGACCACCTGGTCGGCGGTGGGCGACAACCCGACCGCGCTGCGGATGGCGCGGCGGCTGCGCGACGCGTACACCGAGGTCCTCGGCGCCGACCACGCCATCACCCTGGCCTGCCTCAACAACCTCGGCGTGTTCCTGCGCAAGGGCGGCGAACACCCCCAGGCGCTCGACCTCGCCCAGCGGGTCCGCGACCAGCTTCTCGCCAGCCTCGGCGAGCGGCACCCGCACACCCTGCTCGCCACGCTCAACCTCGCCAACGACCTGTTCGCGCTCGGCGAGCGCGACGCCGCCCTGCTGCTGGACACCACCGCGTACGTCGAGCTGATCCGGGCCCTCGGCGCCGAGCACCCGGACAGCGTCTCGGCGGCGCTCAACCTCGCGGTCAGCAGGATCGCCACGGAGAGCGAGGCCGACGCCGGCCGCGCCCTCTACGACGACGCGTTCGGCCAGCTGGTGCAGCTGTTCGGTGGCGACAACCCGCGGGTGGTCCAGGCCCGCCAGCGCGACCGGTTCAACGGCTACATCGAGCCCGCCCTGCTCTGAGCGCCCGCCCTGCTCTGAGCGCCCGGGCTGCTCCGAGCGCCCGCCCTGCTCCGGGCCCGGCCGGGAGGGCGCGCTAGTCGGGGCCGTCGGCCAGCCAGGTCGCGACCGCCAGCGGGTCGGCGCCGGGCAGCCGCCGGCACAGCGCCCGGACCAGGTCGGGGCGGGTGGTCAGCACCCGCGCGGCGGCGGTACGCCCCAGCCGCCCGGCGGCCAGCGCGACGCCGACCAGCGCGTCGGCGTCCCCGGGGTCCCCGGCGAGCCGGCGGCGGTATCCCGCCAGGGCGCCGCCGGCGTCCCCCGCCGCGTACGCCCGGTCGGCGTGGTCCACCCGCCCCGTCGCGTCCGCCTCGCCGCTGCCCGTACCGCTGTGCTCCGTCGTCGCCAGCAGCCGCCGCCGCACCGCCGCCTCCGCGCCGGTGTCGCCGGTCGACGCGGGCCGGGCCGGGCCGGGCACGACGGCGGGTGCGGCGATCGGCGGCGGGCGCCGACCCCGCCGCCACGCGTACGCCACCTCCGCCACGCCGTCGTCGTCGGGGACCAGGTTGGCCAGCGCCCAGCGCACCGCCCCGCCGTCCGCGACGTCGCGCGCCGCCGCCTCGACCCGCGCGTCGCCGGTGGGCTGCCAGCCGCGCAGGGTGCCGGCCATGCCCGCCACGAAGGCCTGCCCGTCGTCGGTCAGCTCCGCGCTGCCGGCGAGCTGCGCGACGGCCCGCGCGGTCTGCACCCGCCAGTACGCGTACTCGAACGCGCAGCGGACGTCCTCGTGCCGTCGGCAGCGCCACACCTCGGCCACCCCGAGGTGGGCGTACGCGCCTTGCAACAGCGCGCCGACGGGGCGGGGGTCTGATCGCCACGGCGCCCGGTAGCGGGCCGGGCCGCCCGGCGCGTGCAGCGGCAGCAGGTCCAGCAGCGCGCCCAGCTTGGTGTGCTGCAACTCGTGCACCAGCAGCAGCGCGAGCGTCTGCGGGTCGGCCGGCACGGAGAGCGCGATCGCACCCAGTGCGGCACGGCTGGTGGCGCTGACCGGGTGCCCGGACGGCGGCGGCGTGAGCGGCACCAGCGTACGCAACAGCGCGGCCAGCCCCCGGGCGTGCGCCGGCAGCCGGTCGGTCAGCCAGTGCCACGCCTGCCCGGCCAGCCGGTCGAGCCGCTCCGCCGTGGCGTCGTCCAGGCGGCTCGTCGGCGGCCGGTGGTAGCGGCTCCGGTGCGGATCCTGGTCGTCGACGAGCACCTCGGTCGGGGGCGCGTCGGGGCCCGGGGTGAGCCGGCGGCTCGGCAGCCACCCGCGTGCCGGGGCGTGCCCGTCGCCCGACCCGTCGGTGGCGTGCACGGCACCAACCGGCCCGTGCACCGACAACCCCGGCGGCGGTCGCCCGTCGCCGGCCGACCGGGGGTCGTAGCGCCGTCCCGTGCCGCGGACGAGCGCGGTGCCGGCGCCGAGCCCGACCGCGCCGCCCACCGTGGGCAGCAGCAGCGCACCCTGCGGGCAGGGCACGGCGAGCGTGAAGGCAAGGCCCGCGCGCAGGGCGGCGGCCCCCGCCAGCCCGGCCAGGTAGGCCGCGTCGGGGCGTCCGTGCAGGGCGTCCGTGGCCCAGCCGGTGACCGGCGGGTGGGCCAGGACGTGGGCGACGGCCGCCGGATCCGCCCGCTCGGCGAGGGTGAGCAGGGCGAGGCACTGCGCGGCCGGCGAACCGGTCCCACCCGCGCGGGCGGCGGCGACGGTCAGCAGCCGCCGCCGCCCGAGCTGACCGGCGCGCAGCACCTCGAGCGTGGCGTCGTCGCCGTGCCCCGCGGCGAGGCCGGCGAGCTGGGCGGGGGAGAGCACCACCGGCTCACCGCCCCAGGGCAGGCCGCCGGGCCGGGGCGTCGGGCGGAGCGGCCAGGGCGCGGCGGCGCAGGGCGTCGACGTCCGCGGCCACCACCCGTCGTACGTGGTCGATCAGCCGGTAGAGGTCGGGGCAGTAGACCGACGGGTGCGCGAATCCGGCGCCGGCGCGGAAGCGGTGCGCGTACAGGCCGCCACCGCAGGCGCTGAGCACCGGGCAGGCCCGGCAGGCGGCGGCCAGGGCGGCCGGACCGGTCGGCCGGCCCGCCAGCGACGGGTGCCGCAGCGCCTCGTCGAAGGAGTGACGGAAGACGTCGAGGCCGGTACGCATCGACGCGTCGTCGGTCGTCTTCAGGGTGTCGGTGCCCTCGATGGTGCCGTCGGTCTCGATCGTCATGACGTCCGGCTCGGCGAAGCCCACCGCCCGGGTGCCGCTGCGGCCGCCGAGCACCAGCGCGATCAGCGACTCGAACAACCGGATCCCGGTGCGGCGGGGCGTCGTGGCGTACCAGCGGTCGAAGACGGCCACCAGCCAGTCGCCGTACGGGGTGTCGGTGCCGCCCGGCGGGCGCCCGGGCGGGGGAGTGCTCCAGTTGCCGTGCGGCAGCAGCAGGTCCAGGCGGGGCGGGTCGAACGCGAGCAGCGACTCGTAGACGCCCACCGGGTCGTTGGCCAGGTCGACCGTGCAGAGCAGTCCCGCCCAGCGGGACCGGTGCCGTGGGCGGCCGAGCAGCCGCAGCGCGGCGGCCACGTCGGCGAAACTGCCCCGTCCGTCGGGGTAGCGGCGGTGCAGGTCGTTGGCGGCCCGGCCGCCGTCGAGGCTCACCCCGACGTCGATGTCGTGGCGGTGGCACAGCGCCAGGAACTCCTCGTCCAGCAGCACGCCGTTGGTCTGCACGCCGACGTCGAGCGCCGCGCCGGGGGGCAGCGCCGCCCGCAGGGTGCGTACGGTCCGGTCGAGGGTCGCCGGACCGGCCAGCAGCGGCTCGCCGCCGTGCAGCACGACGCGTACCCGGTCGGGGCCGTGCCGTGCCAGGTGCTCGCCGAGGCGCCGCGCGACCTGGGCCACGGTGCCCGGCGCGATCACCCGGGGCCGCTCCCGCCACCGCTGGTCGGCGCTGCGGTAGACGTAGCAGTGGTCGCACGCCAGGTTGCAGCGGCTGTGCACCTTGAGCACGAGTTGCCGGACTCGGGCCGGCGGCGCCTCGGCCACCGGGGCGGGCCCGCTGGACCCCGCCGCCGGGGCCAAAAGGTCGTGCCGGGTCGGCGGACACGTCAGAAGCTCGACTCGAACGCCGACACGTCGAGCTGCCGGCCCGGCTCGTCGCCGGCCACGAGCGTGCCGAGCACGTGGGCCAGCACGCCGTCGCCGGCGCCGGCGAGCAGGTCGGCCAGCGGTATGTCCCCCAGCCGCACCAGGGCGGCCCCCGCGTCCACCGACGGTGGCGGCAGCTCGGTCTCAGCCACGGTGGACCGTCCGGCGACCGTGTGTCCTGCCGCGCGTCATCGCTGCGCTCACCCCGCCTTTTCTACACCATCGGGTGCCTGCCTCGACGGCCCGACACCGCGCCCCGGGGTGGGCGTCGGCGGCACCGCGACGGCCCCGGCCGACCGACTGGCCGCCGGTGTGTCCGGCGACGGGGACACGTCCGGCGGCGCGCGGTGGCAGGTGGTGGACCCGGGTGGCACCGGCACTGCCCGGGACCGCGATGACCGGTGACATCCCGCCTCCCGTCGGCGTCGGTGTCCGAAGCATAGGGGCGCGGCGGCCTCCGCAGCGACCACCGTCCGTAAACCCGACTCAGGGTCTGTCGTACCCGTGGTCCATGATCCTTGTCGTCACAGCGACGCCGGCGACCCCTCCGGCGTGCGGATGGTCATGGGCGGCGCCGGGAGCGGCGGACGGGAGGTCGGACAGTGGCTGACGCGGAACGGACCGCGTGGCGACGGCGCAGCACGGTGCGGGTGGTGCCGCCCGCGCGGCCCCGCAAGCTGGCCAAGGTGCCCTTCCTGGAGCTGGCCGACGGGCGGTTGCAGGGCGTGGTCTCCAGCGGGTCGGACGTCGAGCGGGTCTACGTCTCGTCGATCGCCTCCGGCACCCATGCCTACCACTGCAGCACCAACAACAACCGCCCCTGCGGCGGGCTGCGCGGCGTGCCGTGCAAGCACCTGCACGCCCTGGCAGACGAGGCACTGCTCCAGTACGGCGCCGACCGGGTCGCCCGCTACCTGCGGGTCGACGTCGGCGCGGGGGTGGACACGGCCCGGGAGCTGCTGGCCGCCCTCGACGGGCGGCACGAGCCGACCCCCGCCGCCGTCGTGTTCAGTCGCTTCCTGCGCCACCTGTCCTACCTGGAGCTGCCCGGCAGCGCGGTCCCGCTGCCCGAGCTGCACTGGTTCCCGGCCACCGGGGCGGGCCGCTGATGCTCGGCACGCAGCTCGCCGTCCTGCGCGACGGCGCCCCGACCGGCCTGACCGACGCCCTCGACCTGGTCGCCGGCCTCGACGACGCCCTGCTGCGCGGCCTCGCCCGGGTGGGTGAGGCCGACGCCGCCGCGCTGGCAGCCCTGGCCGGCGCGCTGACCGCAACCCCGCTCGGCGACCGGCTCGCCGAGGCGGTGGCCAAGGTGACCGCCGGCTCGGTGGCCGAGGAACACCTGCTCGCCCTCGCCGGCGCCCGGTGCGCGCTGCTCGGCGCCGCCCACGACACGCTGCTCGGGCAGCTCGACACCGCGCTGGGCCGGGCCCGCGCCCCCTGGGCTCCCGGCCCGGTCGAGGCCTCGGGCACCGGGTCCGGGGCCCGCGCCGGCGCCCGCGCCTGGCTTCACGAGGTGGCGGTGACCGGGTGGGGCGGCGTCGACCACGAGCTGGTGGCCGCCGCGGGGGCGCCGGTCGAGGCCGCCCTCGCCGAGCCCGGCCTGCGCCGGCTGGCGGTGCTGCTCGA
Source organism: Micromonospora sp. AMSO12t (assembly GCF_008806585.1). Lineage (NCBI taxonomy): Bacteria > Bacillati > Actinomycetota > Actinomycetes > Micromonosporales > Micromonosporaceae > Micromonospora > Micromonospora sp. AMSO12t. The sequence continues at coordinate 32,360 of NZ_WAAS01000014.1, read as the reverse complement.
CGGGCTCGCCGCCGAGCTGCGCGCCTGCGTGCCGGTCGCCACGATGGCGCAGCCGCCGCTGCGGCGCTGGGCCGACCTCTGGGCCCGGGGCGTGCTGCTCGCCCAGGACACGGCCGAGTCCGTCCCGTCCGCCGTCGAGGAGGTCTCCGGGCGGCTGCTCGTGCTCGGCGTCGACGTGCACGAGCACGACACCGCCGTGCAGGCGCAGGTGCACGCGATCCTCGAACCGGCAGACGGCGGGCCGCCGCGGCTGGTCCGCTGCGCGGTCGGCGCGGTCAAGGTGGAGACGATCGTCGGGCCCGCGCTGTGGCGGCTGCTGGACGCCCATCCCGTGCTGCTGGCCGCGCTGGCCGAGCGGCGCAGCCTCACGGTCACCGGTCTGCCGCTGCACGGGGCGGACCTGCTCTGGCACGACGACCGGGTGCGACCCGGCGAGCCGGCCGACCCGTTCGCCACCGCCCGGGTCCTGTTGCCGACGGCTGTCGTGGCAGCACCGGCGCCCCTGGAGCGGCACCCCGTCGGGATCGCCGAGCCCGTGCTGGTGGAGGGCTACACCGTGCGTGACGACGACGGCACGACGACCTTCGACATCGGCGGCCAGCCGATCGCCGTCGCCGTCGACCGGCTGCCGTCCTGCGGACCGCTCACCCCCGAGCTGGTGGCCGCCTCGTCCGCGTGCCTCGGCCTGATCCGGTGGGACGACGGGCGGTGGTCGCTGCAACCCCTGGCGGTGCAAGCCACCGTCAAACGCCAGCCGGTCGAGGCGCACACCGGCGACTGGGCGGGCGGGGTCACCGACCCGAAGATCGCCAAGGCCGAGGCCAAGGCGGGCGACGCCGTGGCGGTGCTGCGCGAGCGCGCGGGACGGTTGCTGCGCCGATGAACGACTCCCCGACCCCCGCGGACCTCGCCGACGCCAACCGGCGCCAGGTGCTCTACTGGCGGCTGCTGGCCCGGCTCTTCGACCCCGACGAGCAGCCCACCCTGGAGTCGGCCAGCATGGCGGTCGTCGAGGACCTCGGGCTGCCGGCCGCCCTGCTGGATCCGGCGGTGTCGGTGGACACCGTCGTCCAGCGCTTCCCGGCCGTCGCCGACGAGCTGCGCGGCCTGCTCACTCCGACGCCCGACGCCCCTGCGGCCGCCGACCTTCCCGACACGCCGGCTGGCGGCCTGCCCGCCGAGCCGGCTCCCGGGGCCGCCGCGTCGGCTCCCGAGCCGCCCGACGGGCCCGCGCCCGGCGTCGCCAGCACTGCGGCGTCCGGCGAGGCCGACACGCCGGACGCCGACCCTGCCACCGCGCCTGCCGTCGAGGCGGGTGGCGACGGGCCGCCGGGTGCGCCGGGTGCGCCCGGCGCCGCCGAGGTACGCCGCGCCGCGCTGGTGTCGAAGCTGCTGCTCAACGTGTTCGCCACCGGCCACGGGGCGGTCGACGCCGGCCAGTTGGCCCGGTGGCAGTCCGACGCCGGCTGGTTCGAGCAGGCCCTCGGGATGGAGCCCGGCGGGCTGCGCCGACAGGGCGGCGGCGACGGTCTCGGCGGGGTGCTGGCCGGCATCGAGGGCGACCTCGTCCGCCGGATGCACCTGCGGGAGGTGTTGGCCGACCCGGTGCTGGCCAGCCGGCTGACGCCCAGCATGTCGCTGATCGAGCAGCTGCTGCGGGACAAGGCCAACCTCTCCGGGGTGGCCCTGGCCAACGCCAAGGCGCTCATCCGCCGGTTCGTCGACGAGGTCGCCGAGGTGCTGCGTACCCAGGTCGCGCAGACCAGCGTCGGCGTCGTCGACCGGTCCGTGCCGCCGAAGCGGGTCTACCGCAACCTCGACCTCGACCGCACCATCTGGCAGAACCTGACCAACTGGAGCCCGGAGGACGAGCGCCTCTACGTCGACCGGCTCTACTACCGGCAGACGGCCCGCCGGGTCACGCCGGCCCGGCTGATCGTGGTGGTGGACCAGTCGGGCTCGATGGTCGACTCGATGGTCAACTGCACGATCCTCGCGTCGATCTTCGCCGGCCTGCCCAAGGTGGACGTGCACCTGATCGCGTACGACACGCGGGCGCTCGACCTCACGCCGTGGGTGCACGACCCGTTCGAGGTGCTGCTGCGCACCAAGCTGGGCGGCGGCAACGACGGCCCGGTCGCGATGGCGCTGGCCCGCCCCAAGATCGTCGAGCCGAAGAACACGGTCATGGTGTGGATCTCGGACTTCTACGAGTTCAACCGCTCCCAGCCGCTGTTCGACGGCATCGAGGCGGTGCACCGCTCCGGGGTGCGGTTCATCCCGGTCGGCTCGGTCAACAGCTCGGGCCAGCAGAGCGTCAACCCCTGGTTCCGGCAACGCTTCAAGGACCTGGGCACACCGGTCATCTCCGGTCACATCCGCAAACTCGTCTTCGAGCTCAAGAGCTTCCTCACCTAGGAGAACAACCCCTCATGTCCGAGATGCTCCGTGCCCCCGCCGAGGTCAAGTACGCCGAGGAACTCGACTTCCTGGAGTCGGTCGACACCGATCCGAAGCCGTTCTCGTGGCGGCTGAGCCCGCGGATGGTCCGCCTGTTCATCCTCGGTTCGGAACGGGCCGACGGGCTCGACCGGGAGATTGCGCAGAAGTGGTTCGGCGACCGTACGTTCGTCGAACGCAGCATCGTGACCCTGGCGTCGGACCGGGGCCTGCTGCTGATCGGCGACCCGGGCACCGGCAAGAGCTGGCTGGCCGAGCTGCTGTCCGCCGCCGTCTGCCGCAACTCGACCCTGGTGGTCCAGGGCACCGCCGGCACCACCGAGGACCACATCAAGTACTCGTGGAACGTCTCCATGGTCATCGCGCGGGGCCAGTCCCGGGAGTCGATGATCCCCTCGCCCATCATGACGGCGATGGAGCAGGGCACCGTCGGCCGGTTCGAGGAGCTGACCCGCTCCACCAGCGACGTGCAGGACGCGCTGATCTCGATCCTGTCGGAGAAGTACGTCTCCATCCCGGAGCTGGACCACGACAACATCGTCTTCGCCAAGCCCGGCTTCTCGATCATCGCCACCGCGAACAGCCGGGACCGGGGCGTGAACGACCTCTCCTCCGCGCTCAAGCGGCGGTTCAACTTCGTCCGGATCCCCGTGGTGACCAACAAGCGCAGCGAGGCCGAGATCGTCCGCTTCCGCACCGAGGAACTGCTGCGCCGCCACCAGATCACGCTGGACGTGCCGCCCACCCTGCTCGACATCCTGTTGCAGAGCTTCGCCGACCTGCGCGCCGCCGCCACCTCGGCGACCAGCGACGACGAGAAGCTGGAGTCGGCGCTGTCCACTGCCGAACAGATCGGCGTCCTCGAGGACGCCATCCTGCACAGCCAGTTCTTCGGCGACCGCACCCTGCGCGCCGCGACGCTGGCCGGGTCGCTGGTCGGCTCGCTGGCCCGGCGCAGCCCCGAGGACCTGGCGATCCTCAACAAGTACCTGCACGGGGTGGTCGAGCCGCGCGCCAAGCAGGACGGCGGCTGGGAGGGCTTCCTCGACGGTGGCCGCCAGGCGATCGCCGCCCTGTCGTGACCGCCCCCACCACCGCCGGGCCCTTCGGCGCGCTGCGCGAGCAGCTCACGGCCGCCGCCGGCGCGTTCGCCGGCAGCTCGGGCGCCGTCGCGGAGATCCTCGCCGGCATCGTCGACGACGTCGACCGCGCCCTCGGCGAGGAACTGGAGATCTTCCCGGTCTGCCACCACTCCCCGGCGTCCGCGCTGGCCATGGTCCGCAGGCTGCGCGCGAAGCAGCCGAAGGTGATCTACCTGGAGCTCTGCGAGGACCTCCAGCCGCTGCTGGGCGAGCTGCGCAACTGCAGTCTCCCGGTGGCCGTGCAGGCCTTCGCCTCGGAGCTGGACGGCTTCCCGGCCGACTGGGGGCCGCTCAGCGTGGTCGCGCCGATCACCGAGGCCAGCGCCGAATACCAGGCCATCGCGTACGCGCTGGAGACGCCGGGCGTCGAGCTGGTGCTGGTGGACCGCTCCACCGACCACGTCTTCCAGTGGTCGCCGCGCCGCCCCGCCGACGCCGCCGACGAGGCCCCGGCCGGCGGGGACGTCGAGGCCGCCGCGCCGGCGGGGGAGGAGGCTGCCCTGCACGGCGACGCGGTCGGGGTCGAGATCGGCGACCTGCGGCCCCGCTTCGCGGAGCTGGAGGCCTACCTGCTGCACCACGGCAAGGTCCGGCACTGGTCGGAGTGGTGGGACCAGTACGTCGAGCAGCCGCTGGCCGACGCCGACCACGACACCTACCGGCAGGTGATGGTGCTGATCGGCAGCCTGTTCCGGCGGCTGCGCCCGGCCGGGGCGGACCGGCAGGACCGCGACGAGGACCGCGAGCGCTACATGTGGACCCGGATGCGGCAGCACCTCGCCGCCTCCGGGGCCGACCCCGCCGACTGCCTCTACGTCTGCGGCGCGTTCCACGCCGCCAGCCGGGTGGAGCAGTTCGGGCTGCGGGCCGACGCCCCCTTCGAGATCGGCCCGCGCACCGGCACCCGGTGGCACTACGGGCTCATCCCGTCCAGCCACTCCGCCATCGAGGCGCAGTTCGGCCTCGCGCCCGGCTCGGTGTCGATCGCCTCCGCCACCTGGACGAAGGCGGTCGCCCGCACCAAGCTGAGCCCGTTCCGGCTGGAGGGGCAGCGGGGCGGCCGGACCCGCACCGGTGGCCGCCGCCGCGCCACCCCGGCGCCCGTGCCCGCCGCCGGGGTCGCCGACCGGCTCTCCGGCTACCTGGCGCAGCCGCCGGCGACGCAGAGCCTGGACGAGGCGGAGCTGCGCGGCTGGTGCGTCGACATCGTCCGGCTGGCCCGGCGCAACGGCTACCTGGCCAGCACCGCCGACGCGATCGCCGTCTTCGAGACCTCGATCCTCCTCGCCGGCCTGCGCAACCGCGCGCGTCCCACGCCGTACGACTTCGCCGACGCGGCGGTCACCTGCATCGAGAAGGACGTCGTCCCGGGCCGCCGGGACGTCCGCCGGCTCTGCGAGATCCTGTTCGGCGGCGACCGGGTCGGCCAGGTGGGCTACGAGGCCCTTCCGCCGCTCGCCCGCGACGTCCACGACCGGCTCGCCCCGCTCGGGCTGGACCTGGAGAAGCGTACGATCCAGCGGGCCCTGGTGGACCTGCGGGCCAACCCCGAGCTGGTGCCCTGCTCGGATCTGCTGTGGCGGCTGCGGCACCTGCTGCCCCGCGACGCGGTCCGGCCCATCATGGGCGAGCGCCGGCTGGGGCAGCGCTCGATCCAGGAGAGCTGGGACCTGGCCCTCGGCCGCAGCCAGCGGGCGCTGATCGAGCTGGGCTACGAGGGGGTGACCGTCGAGCAGGTGCTGGAGCAGCGCCTGCGCCGCGCCGTGCGGGGCCCGGCGGCGACGGCCTCGGTCGCGCTGGAGGCCGTGGAGGACGCCATCCGGCTGCTCGACAGCCCGCGCCTGGTCGACGAGCTAGGCAACCGGGCGGTGGAGCTGCTCGCCGCCGAACGCACCGTCGACGACGCCCCCGAGGTGCTGCGCCGGATCCGGCGGCTGCTGGCCCACCACCGCGCCACCGGGCCGCTGCCGGCCTGGTGCGAGGCGTTCGTGACCACCGGGTACGCGCACTACTGCACCCTGCTGCCCACCGCGTTCCTCGACGAGGAGAGCGGCGTGCGTCAGGTCGGCGCCATGCTGGGCTTCCTGTTCGGCATGGAGAGTCTGGCGCTCTCCCTGGGCTGCGACCGGTCCCAGCTCGAACTCGCCGTCGCGCAGTCCCATCCGGAGACGCCGGCCAAGGTGGCGCTGCTCTGGGCCGCCCGGCACCAGTTGGGCCTGCTGCCCCTGGCCGAGTTGCGCGAGCGGTGCGCCGCGCTGCTCGCCAACCCGCTGGTGGTGCCCGCCTTCCCGCAGTACCTCAGCGGCTTCGTGCAGGCCCTGGAGCCGGTGCCGGGGCTCGCGCCGTTCGTCGTGGAGGTGATGTCGTCCGCGTTCGCCCGGTTGCCCGACCCGGTCCTGCTGCCGTGGCTGCCCACCCTGATCACCACGCTGCGCGAGCACGGCGCGGAGCTGGTGCCGCTGCTGGTGCGGGAGGCGGGGCGTACGTTCCCCGGCTCGCTGGCGGCGCTGGACGCCTGGGTGCCGCCGTGGTCGAGGCCGACGTCACCGCCGGCGCCGGCGGTCCCCGCCGCCGTGTCCGGGCCGGTCGCCGCCCTGCTGGCGGCCAACCCGCAGAGCGTGGACGCCGTCGCCGCGCTGCTCGGTTGCGCCGGCGGCTGGCGCGAGGTGGACGCCGCCACCACCGCCGTTCCCGCCGGCCTGACCGCGCTGCTGGCAGCGCATCCGGAGTCCGTCGACGCCGTGGCCGACCTGCTGGCGGCCACCCCGCGCTGACCGGCGCCGACCGCTGGCGGACCGATTTTCCGGCGGGTTGTCGATCCTGGCCCGCTCCGTTCGTGTGGAGGATGAGAGGCCGGCGGCGCCGCCGGCCGCCGACGTGAGGAGGGGCCATGAAGCAGTACCTGCTCAGCATCCACCAGCCCGACGGTGACGGGCTGCCGGACCCGGAGTTCCTGGCCGGGGTGATGCGCGAGCTGGGGGCCATCCGGGAGGAGCTGGAGGCGTCCGGCTGCTGGGTGTTCGGCCAGGGGCTGCACGCGCCCGACACGGCGACCGTGCTGCGGCCGTCCGACGGCGAGGTGCTGGTCACCGACGGGCCGTTCGTGGAGGGCAAGGAACACCTCGGCGGGATCACCATCCTCCGGGCGCCCGACCTCGACGCCGCGCTGGCGTGGGGGCGCCGGTACGCGCTGGCCACCACCCTGCCGATCGAGGTGCGCCCCTTCCAGGGCGAGAGCTGACCATGCCCGACGTGGAGGCGGTGTTCCGCGCGGAGTACGGCCGCGCGGTCGCCGTCCTGGTCCGCCTCCTCGGCGACATCGACCTCGCCGAGGAGACGGTGCAGGAGGCGTTCACGGTGGCGGTGGCGCGGTGGCCCGAGACCGGGCCGCCGCCCAGCCCGGCCGGCTGGATCATCACCACCGCCCGGAACCGGGCCGTCGACCGGCTGCGGCGGGAGGCCTCCCGCGCCGACCGGCACGCCCAGGCCGCCCTGCTGCACGTCCGCGACGTACCGGCCGAGGAGGGACCCGTGCGCGACGACCGGCTCCGCCTGATCTTCACCTGCTGCCATCCGGCGCTCGGCCCCGCCGCCCGGGTCGCGCTGACCCTGCGGCTGCTGGGCGGGCTGGGCACCGCCGAGATCGCCCGGGCGTTCCTGGTGCCGGAGGCGACCATGGCACAGCGGATCGTCCGGGCCAAGGCCAAGATCCGCGACGCCGGGATCCCGTACCGGGTGCCCGGCGACGCCGACCTGCCGGACCGGCTCCCGGCCGTGCTGGCCGTGCTCTACCTGATCTTCACCGAGGGGCACACCGCCAGCTCCGGCGACCGGCTGGTCCGCGACGACCTGTGCGCCGAGGCGATCCGGCTCGGCCGGCTGCTGGTGCGGCTCATGCCGGACGAGCCCGAGGCGCTGGGGCTGCTGGCGCTGATGTTGCTCACCGAGGCGCGCCGCCCCGCCCGCACCACGGCCGACGGCGCGCTGGTGCCGCTGCCCGAGCAGGACCGCCGTCGGTGGGACGCCGGGCTCGTCGGCGAGGGGCAGGCCCTGGTGCGCCGCTGCCTGCGCCGCGACCGGCCGGGGCCGTACCAGATCCAGGCCGCGATCGCCGCCGTGCACAGCGACGCGCCCGACGCCGCCGACACCGACTGGGCGCAGATCCTCCGGCTGTACGACCAGCTCACCGCGTGCGCCCCGGGGCCGGTGGTGGCGTTGAACCGGGCCGTCGCGCTCGCCGAGGTGGCCGGGCCGGCAGCGGGGCTGACGGCCGTCGAGCGGCTCGACCTGGCCGGGTACCACGTGTTCCACGCCGTCCGGGCGGACCTGCTGCGGCGGCTCGGCCGGGCGGGGGAGGCGGCGCGGGCGTACCGGACGGCCGCCGAGCGGACGGACAACGCGGCCGAACGCGCCTTCCTGGACAGCCGGGCGACCTCGGTGCTGACGGGTGGATGACGCCCTAGCCCCAGGCGTTTGCCCAGGCAGTGGGCCGGGAATTCGGGTCGTCCGGCAGCGCGGCGCCCGGCGCGTCGCCCGACGAACGGACGCGAGCGCCCATGACGTACCGTCCGGCACTTGCCACCGCTTCCGACCAGACCACGCTGACGCTCGGGGTCGAGGAGGAGTACCTCCTGCTCGACCCGCAGACCGGGGAGAGCCTGCCGGTCGCCGACCGGGTGCTCACCGCCCTGTCCGGCAGCGCGCGGGACCAGAGCCGGCAGGAGTTCCGGCACAGCATGGTGGAGATGGTCACGCCGGTCACCGCCGACCTGGCCGAGCTGCGCGCGCACCTGGTGGCGCTGCGCCGCTCCGTCGGCGACGCGGCCGAGGCCGCCGGGGCGCGGCTCGTCGCGGTCGGTGCCACGCCCGTGCACGAGCCGCACCGGACGGTGCCGGACAAACCGCGCTACCACGCCATGTCCCGCCGGTTCGGGCCGGTGGCGCACGACCCCGCCGTCTGCGGCTGCCACGTGCACGTCGGGATGCCCGACCGCGAACTGGCCATCCAGGTCTGCAACCACCTGCGCCCCTGGCTGCCGGTGGTACAGGCGATCACCGCCAACTCGCCGCTGCACGACGGACGCGACACCGGGCACGCCAGTTGGCGCTCCATGCAGCTGGAACGCTGGCCCAGCATCGGGCCGACCCCGCACTTCGAGTCGGTCGCCGACTACGACGCGACGGTGGCGGAGCTGATCGACGCCGGGATCATGCTCGACGCGGCAATGGTCTACTGGTACGCGCGCCCGTCGGCCGCGTACCCCACGGTGGAGGTGCGGGTGGGCGACGTCTGCCCGGCGGTGGACGACACCGTGCTGGTCGCCGGGCTGGTCCGCGCACTCGTCGCGACGATGGCCGACGACGCCCGCGCCGGGGTCCCCGCCCGACGGATCCGGGACTGCCTGGTCTCCGCCGCGCACTGGCGGGCTGCGCACGACGGGCTGGAGGGTGACCTGATCGACCTGCGCGCCGGCGTCGCCCGTCCCGCCTGGGACCTGGTCGGCGAGCTCGTCGACACGGTCGCGCCGGCCCTGGCCCGCCACGGCGACCTCGACTACGTACGCGACCAGCTGGTCCGGCTGCGGCGCGATGGCAACGGCGCCACCCGGCAGCGCCGGGTCATGGCCCGCACCGGCGACGACGTGCGCGCCGTCCTGGACCACCTGGCCGCCGAGACCCGCGCCGCCTGACCCGCGCGCCGCCTGGCCCCGCGCTGTCTGACCCCGCGCCGTCTGACCCGTCCCGCCCGGCGGCGAGCCGCGGGCCGGTGGCGGCAGCTGGCCGGTGGCGTCAGCTGGCCGGTGGAACACCACGGGTCTCACCTGGCGGTGGAGGGACCCGTGGTGTTCCACTCGTGGGCTCGACGGCGTCGCCACAGCCCGGCGACCGGGGTGCGGGCGTCGGACGGGAGGCGGTCAGCGGACGTCGTGGGACTGGAGCCAGAGTTCCAGCAGGCCGAGCTGCCACAGCTTGTTGCTGCCGGCGGCGGCCTGCGCCCGGTCCGGCTCGGCGAGCAGCTCGGCGACGTACTCGCGGCGGAACAGGCCGCGCTCGCGGGCGGCGGGCGCGGCGAGGGCCTCGGCGACGAGTTGCCGCACCGGCCCGTCGACGTTGCGCAGCGCCGGCACCGGGAAGTAGCCCTTCGGCCGGTCGACCACCTCGGCGGGCAGCACCTGGCGAGCCACCTCCTTGAGCACGCCCTTGCCGCCGTCGGCCACCTTGTGCTCGGGTGGGCAGGCCGCAGCCAGCGACACCAGGTCCTGGTCCAGGAACGGGGTGCGCACCTCCAGCCCCCAGGCCATGCTCATGCTGTCCACCCGCTTGACCGGGTCGTCGGGGAGCATCAGGTGGGTGTCCAGGCGCAGCACCGCGTCCAGCGCCGTCTGCGCGCCCGGCGCGGCCAGGTCCGCCGCGAGCAGCTCGCGGCTGGCGTCGCGGTCGCAGGCGTACGCCGGGTCCACCACCCGGCTCAGCTCAGCGTGGTCCCGGTCGAAGAACGCGTCGGCGAAGGTGGCCGCCGCGTCGTCGCGGAGCACCCGCGTGAGGGGCTGGTGGTAGCCGTAGCCGGCGAAGACCTCGTCGGCGCCCTGGCCGGACTGGGCCACCTTGACGTGTTGGGCGACCTGCTCGGAGAGCAGGTGGAAGGCGACCACGTCGTGGCTGCCCATCGGCTCGGTCATCGCGTGCACGGTCCGCCGTACCGCCGGGACCAGGTCGCCGTCGGCGAGCCGGATGCGGTGGTGGTCGGTACCGAACGTGCGGGCGACCAGGTCGGAGTAGTGGAACTCGTCGCCGGCCTCGCCGCCGCGGCTGTCGAAGCCGATGCTGAAGGTCTGCAGATGCTGCTGCCCGGCCTCGGCCAGCAGCGCCACGATCATGCTGGAGTCCAGGCCGCCGGAGAGCAGCACGCCGACGGGGACGTCGGCGACGAGCCGCCGCCGTACCGCTTCGCGCAGCGCCTCCCCGACGGCGGCCCGCCAGTCCCCGGCGTCCATGCCGGTGTGGGCGGGGTCCCGGGCGTAGTCGGGCCGCCAGTAGACGTGCTGGCGGCTGCGCCCGTCGGCCTCGACGACGCGCACGGTGGCCGGGGGTAGCTTGCGGATGCCGCGCAGGACGGTGCGGGGCGCCGGGACGATGGAGTGCCAGGAGAGGTAGTGGTGCAGCGCCACCGGGTCGATCGAGGTGTCCACGTCGCCGGCGCGCAGCAGCGCCGGCAGGGTGGAGGCGAACCGCAGCCGGCCGGGTGACTCGGCGAGGTAGAGGGGCTTGATGCCGAGCCGGTCGCGGGCCAGCACGAGCCGGCGCCGCCGGCGGTCCACCAGCACGACGGCGAACATGCCGACCAGGTGGTCGACGAACTGCTCGCCCCACTGCGCGTACGCCACCAGGACGACCTCGGTGTCGCTGGTGGAGTGGAACGTGTGCCCGGCGCCGCGAAGCTCCTCGCGTAGCTGGGGATAGTTGTAGACGCAGCCGTTGAAGACCAGCGCCAGTCCCAGGTCGTCGCGGACCATCGGCTGGGAGCCGGCCTCGGTGAGGTCGATGATGGTGAGCCGACGGTGCCCGAGGACCACCCAGCCGTCGTCGAAGAGGCCCTCCCCGTCAGGGCCCCGGGAACGCATCGCCTCGGTCATCCGGGTCACCGCGCCGGCGTCCGGCGTCGATCCGTCGAACCTCGCCTCGCCACTGATGCCGCACATCGTCAGCGGTCACCGGGCTTGCCGGGCATCCGACCCACCGTGATCACTCCTGTCGGCGTCGCAGGTGTGCCGGGCCGCCCGCTCGGGGGGACCCGGTCCCGTCGGCAGGACGGGTGGCTGGGCTACCCGCCGCCGGGGGCGGCAAACCCCGGCGCTGCCCGGCCTCCGCCCGGCGCCCGCCAGGGCGTGACCGGGCGGAGGCCGGGCAGGGGCGCGGGGACGGCGCCGGGCGGTGGGCGGGCGGTCAGTCGCGCAGCGTACGCAGGATGCGGGCGAGCTGTTCGCGGTCGGTGGGTGCGAGGCGGCCGAACAGTTCCTCGGCGGCGGCCCGGCGGGCGGCGTGGATGGCGGCGCCGGCGCGCGTGCCCTCCTCGGTCGGCGCGACCAGGGTGGCACGCCGGTCCGCCGGATCGGGCCGGCGCCGCACGAGCCCCCGCGTCTCGAGGTCGTCCACGACCTCGGTGGCGGAGCGCGGGGCGATGCGCAGGTGCTCGGCGAGCGCGCTGAGCCGCAACGCGCCGTGCCGGATCAGCACGCCGAGGGCCCGGGACTGGCCGGGCGTCACGTCCCAGGGCGCGAGCGCCTCGCCGGTGCGGTGGCGCAGCCGCCGGGTCACCGCCCGGAACGCCTCGGCCAGGCCGTCCTCGGTGCTGTCGGTGTCTGCCGTCACGGGGAATACCGTAGCAGCGGAAGCTGTTGCTCCCTCATGTTGAGGTAACCTCAGCATATCCGACGTGAGGAAGTATCCCTTGGAACCCGTCCCCTCCGGCCGCGACCGCGGCCCCCGCAAGGTCAGCGCCGCCGAGAAGGCGCAGGCCCGCCAGGTGTCCCTGCGGCGCATCGGCGTCCTGTTCGCCCGACACCGGGCGGCGCTCGCCACCGTCACCGCGATCATCGTGGTCTCCTCGGTGCTCGCCATGGCCTCGCCCTTCCTGCTCCGCGCCGTGATCGACCGGGCCCTGCCCGAGCGCGACCTGCCGCTGCTGGCCTGGCTGGTGGCCGGCATGGTCGCCGTCGCCGCCGTGACCTCGGTGCTCGGCGTGCTCCAGACCTGGATCTCCACCCGGGTCGGCCAGCAGGTCATGCACCGGCTGCGCACCGACGTCTTCACCCACCTGCAACGGCAGTCCCTGGCGTTCTTCACCCGCACCCGCACCGGCGAGGTGCAGTCCCGCATCACCAACGACATCGGCGGCATGCAGAGCGTGGTCACCTCGACCGCCACCTCGATCGCGGCCAACCTGACCACCGTCGTCGCCACGGCGGCGGCGATGGTCGCGCTCTCCTGGCGGCTCTCGCTGGTCTCGCTCGTCGTGCTGCCGCCGGCCATCTGGCTGACCCGACGCGTCGCCCACCTGCGCCGCGAGATCACCGCGCAGCGCCAGCGCGAACTCGCCGACCTCAACGTCACCGTCGAGGAGGGGCTGTCCGTCAGCGGCGTGCACCTGGCCAAGACGCTGGGCACCGGCCCCGCCCTGGCCGCCCGCTTCGCCGCCTCGTCGGACCGCCTGGTCGACCTGGAACTGCGCTCCGAACTCGCCGGCCGCTGGCGGATGGCCACCATGAGCGTCGTCTTCGCCGCCATCCCGGCGGTCATCTACCTCAGCGCCGGGCTGCCCGGCGCCGCCGGCACGCTCAGCATCGGCACCCTGGTCGCCTTCACCGCGTTGCAGGGCGGGCTGTTCCGCCCCCTGATGGGCCTGCTCAACGTCGGCGTCTCCGTGACCGCCTCGTTGGCGCTGTTCGCCCGGATCTTCGAGTACCTGGACCTGCCGGTCGAGGTGGACGACCCCGCCGAGCCGGTCGACGTCGACCCGCGCCGGATCCGGGGCGAGCTGCGCCTGAGCGACGTCACCTTCCGCTACCCGGGCAGCGACACCGCCGCCGTCGCCGGGATCACCCTCGACGTGCCGGCCGGCAGCGGCCTGGCGCTGGTCGGCGAGACCGGCTCCGGCAAGAGCACCCTGGCCGCGCTGATCAGCCGCCTGCACGACCCGACGAGCGGCCGGATCACCGTCGACGGCGTGGACCTGCGCGACCTGCGCCTGGCCGATCTGGCCGCGATCGTCGGCGTGGTCAGCCAGGAGACGTACCTGCTGCACACCACCGTGCGGGAGAACCTGCGCTACGCCCGCCCGGACGCCACCGACGCCGAGATCGAGGCCGCCGCCCGCGCCGCCCAGATCCACGACCTGATCGCCGGTCTGCCCGACGGCTACGACACCATGGTCGGCTCGCGGGGACACCGCTTCTCCGGCGGCGAGAAGCAGCGTCTCGCGATCGCCCGTACGCTGCTGCGCGACCCGCGCATCCTGATCCTCGACGAGGCCACCAGCGCGCTGGACACCGAGACCGAGCGCGCCGTGCAGCGGGCGTTCGACGAGGTGGCCCGGGGGCGTACCACCATCACCATCGCGCACCGGCTCTCCACGGTGCGCAACGCGGACCGGATCGCGGTGCTCGACCACGGCCGGATCGTCGAGTCCGGCAGCCACGACGGTCTGCTGGAGCGCGCCGGCCGCTACGCCACCCTGGCCGCCTGACGTGTCAGGGTCCGGACTCCTGGGCACGCCAGAGGTGTGCCCTGCCGATGGCTGACCGGCGGGCGCGGCGCCGTCAGGCCAGTGCGGGAAGGATGACCCGTTCCAGCACCGTGAGCGGGGTCCGCCACTGGTCGGGGTCGTCGTAGTTGCCGGCGGTGATGGCCACGGCGAGGTCCAGGTCGGGCAGGACGAACAGGCGTTGGCCGCCGTTGCCCATGCCCGCCACCAGCCGATGGCCCTCGATGGAATCGATGTACCACTGGTAGCCGTACCGCGCGCCCCAGCTGGTCTGCAGGCGTGGCTGGAGCATCGTGTGGATCCAGTCGGCGGGGACGATCCGCTGACCGTCCCAGGTTCCCTCGGCCAGCACCAGCTCGCCGATCCGGGCCAGGTCGCGGGGCGTGAGTCGCAGCCCGGACGCGGCGGAGGCCACTGCGTCCGCGCCGGTCATCCAGTCGAAGCTGCCGATGCCCAGCGGCCCGAACAGCACGGCCTGCGCGTACTGCGGCAGCGACTGCCCGGTGCCGTCGGCGATCAGCCGGCCGAGCAGAGCCGTGGCACCGCCGCAGTAGGTCCACCGGGTGCCGGGCGGCTCGAGGATCGGCCGCTCCAGGACGTACCGGTACCGGTCCGGCGCCAGCTCCATCGCGATCTCGGCGTTGGCCGGGCTGTTGTACGGGAGATCTTCGCACCATTCCACGCCCAACGACATCGTCAGTGCGTGCTCGACGGTGAGCCGGGCGCGCCAGGGGTCGGCCGCCAGGTCGGGGTACTGCGGGAACCGGTGCAGGAGCGGCTCCGCCGGCGGCGGGACCAGCCCTTCGCCGAGCGCGATGCCGTACAACAGGACGGTCACGCTCTTGGTGACGGACCGGATGTCGTGCAGGACCCCGGGCCCGAACTCGACGACGCCCAGCGAGTCGCCCCAGGCGAAGTCCTCACCAGCCCCGTAGTACTCCAGCACGGTGTGACCACCGCGAACCGCCGCGACGGTGTGCAGACCGCCGACCTGGCCAGCTCGAAGTATGTCGTCGAGACGGTCACGCAACTGCGTCGTCATGGGCACTCCGAGGGGGCGATGCCGGCCAGCGGAACAGCATGCTCGTTATACCGGAGTTTCCGCTCTTCAGGCGACCCGGCTGGGAGGGCCAAGCCCGGCCCGCCGCGCGTCCTCAGCCGCCGTGAGCCGCTCGATTTGTTCGCGGCGCCAGTCCACTGAAGTGACCTCGCACGCCCACTCCGAGCGGTTTCGATCCACTGTGGACATACGCTACGCTCTCCGCCGGGCCTGCCGACTCGATCGGTGGGTGTGGCAGAGGCAGCCACCGGCAACGGTGGCCGACGCCGCACGCAACCCGGGTGACCTGCGCGATCCGCGGACCCCGGGGCCGCTCTTGGGTGGGTTTTCCGCCGCCGCTACCTGCGCCGCCACCGCCACATCAACGAAGGATCGATTCAGTTGTACGACGCGATCGTCATCGGCGCCCGCTGTTCGGGTGCGTCCACCGCCCTGTTGCTCGCCCAGCGTGGACACCGGGTGCTCGTGGTGGACCGCTCCTCGTTTCCCAGCGACGTCATCTCGACGCACTTCCTCTGGCCGCACGGGATGTCCTACCTGAACCGGTGGGGACTGCTCGACGAGGTCCTGGCGGTCACTCCGGCGCACACCACGGTCGAGGTGGTCAACGACGGCATCTCGCTGACCGGCTCGGTGCCGACCGAACTGCTGCGCGAGTACTTCCGGGACCTGCACGGCGACGACTCGGGCGTGGTGCAGAGCTATGCGTCCGTGCGGCGCCGGGTGCTCGACGAGATCCTGGTCGGTGCGGCCGCCAAGGCCGGCGCCGAGGTGCGGACCAACTTCACCGTTCGTGAGCTGATCGTCGAGAACGGGCAGGTCGTCGGTGTCCGGGGGCGTGCGGTCGACGGAGAGCTGGTCGAAGAGCGGGCCCGGATCGTGGTCGGTGCCGACGGCCGGAACTCGTTCGTCGCCCGCACCCTCGCGTTGCCGAAGTACGACGAGCGGCCCCGCTGCACGTTCGCCTACTGGAGCTACTGGTCCGGCTTCGACCTGGGCCCGGCACAACTGCACCGGCGCGGCCGGTTGGCCTGCGCGGTGGCGCCGACCAACTTCGACCAGAACATGGTCCTGGTCTGGGGGCCGAGTGAGTGGTCGCGGGAGTTTCGCGGTGACGTGCCGGGCAATTACCAAAAGGCGTTGGACTTCGTCAGTCCGGAGCTGGGCGACGTGGTGCGCAGCAAGGGGACCAGGGAGGAACGCATCTACGGCACCCTGGACCAGTCGGCCTTTCTCCGGCCACTGCACGGGCCCGGGTGGGTGCTCGTCGGTGACGCCGAGTCGGCCAAGGACCAGTGCACCGCCATCGGCATCACCCACGCCTTCCGCGACGCCGAGCTGGTCAGCGCCGCCCTCGACCGGTGGCTCCGCGGTGACGCGTCGATCGACGAGGCGATGACCGCCTACGGGGACCGCCGCCGGAGCCAGAACGCCGCCGCCTACCACGACTACGTCTGCACCCTCGCCGAGATGCGTCCGTACCGGCACGACGAGTTGCAACTGTTCGTCGCGTTGCGGGGCAACCAGCAGGAGACCGACCGGTTCATCGCCACCCACGCCGACGTCGCGCCGGTGTCGGAGTTCTTCCAGGCCTCCAACCTCTTCCTGCTCAACGATGCCGCGAAGGAGTCCTCCGCAGACCACGCGGTCTTCGAGGACTTCGCGGAG
The DNA here is from genome assembly GCF_008806585.1 of Micromonospora sp. AMSO12t. Lineage (NCBI taxonomy): Bacteria > Bacillati > Actinomycetota > Actinomycetes > Micromonosporales > Micromonosporaceae > Micromonospora > Micromonospora sp. AMSO12t. Next base: position 15,769 of record NZ_WAAS01000014.1, on the reverse strand, counting down.
ACCTCCCGCAGCTACCAGCAGAACCTCTTCGCCTGATGATCCACCAGGGAGACGACACCGTGACCACCGAGCTGGACCAGCGTGAAGACGGCGAACTGATCGGAATCATCCTCAAGGCGGCACACTGCCGGGACTTCGAGACCATGGCGCGTACCGCGACCGAGGTCTCCGAGATGACCCGTAACTGGGCCACCCACATCCCGTGGGACGACCTCGCGTCGCTCGAAGGCGCCGACGACGAGCTGGCCCAGGTGGTCGCCGACCTCACCGAGATGTGGGAGCCGGCCCACCTGCGCAACCCCGTCGACCCCGACGAGGAGTACGCCCTGGACAAGAACGCGTACGACTTCTACCGGCCCGCCGGCCGCAACCTGCTGACCCGCACCGGGGACTTCTACGGCTGGGTGCAGGCCCGTCGACGCACGGAGACGTGGCAGTACTCGCGGGTGCTGGAGGCGGCACCGGACAGCGTCGCCCAGATCACCAACGACCTGGGCCGGCGGGCCCGCGGCATCAACTTCAACTCGCAGGACTACCTGTCGTTCAACACCCACCCGGCGATCCGGGAGGCGGCGGCCAAGGCGATGCACGACTACGGGCCGCACAGCGCCGGCTCGCCGATGGTGCTCGGCAACACCCGCATCTCCGACGATCTGGAGGCTGCCCTCGGCGACCTGGTCGGGCTCGACCACGTGACGCTCTTTCCGACCGGCTGGGCGGCCGGCTTCGGCGCGGTCGTCGGTCTGGTCCGGCAGTCCGACCACATCCTGATCGACCGGCTGGCCCACTCCTGCCTTCAGCAGGGGGCACGGGCGGCCACCCGGAACGTGGTCCGCTACGAGCACCTCAACGTCGAGGCGGTACGCCGGCACCTGACCGAGATTCGGGCCACGGACACCCGCAACGGCATCCTGGTGGTCACCGATGGGCTCTTCTCGGTGGACGCGGACTGGCCGGACCTCGTCACCCTGCAACGCGTCTGCCGGGAACACGACGCCACGCTGCTGGTCGACGTGGCGCACGACCTCGGCTCGATGGGGCCCGGCGGCACGGGTGTGCTGGGGATGCAGGATCTGCTCGGCAGCGTCGACATCGTGATGGGCGCCTTTTCCAAGACGTTCTGCTCCAACGGTGGCTTCGTGGCTTCCCACTCGCCGGCGTTGAAGCAGTACATCAAGATGTTCGGCGGCTCGCACTTCTTCTCCAACGCGCTGTCGCCGGTGCAGACCGCGGTGGTGCGGGAGGCCACCAGGATCATCCGGTCGGCCGAGGGGGACGTGCTGCGGGCCCGGCTCTTCACCGCGATCCACGCCCTGCGCGACGAGCTGACCGGCCGGGGTCTGACCTGCATGGGTGAGCCGTCACCGATCGTGCCGCTACTGATCGGCAACGAGAAGCTGGCGCGGACGGCGAACCGCCTGCTCTTCGACCGGGGGGTGCTGGCATTCATGGTCGAGTTCCCGGTGACTCCGACCGGCTCGTCCCGGTTCCGGCTTCAGGTGCAGGCCGGGCACCGGCCCGAGGAGGCCCGCGAGGCGGCCCGGATCATCGAGGGCGCCATCGCCGACTCCCGGGCGTACCTCTCCAGCGCCTTCGGCAGCGCTCCCCGCTGAGAGACGTCTCTGGATCCCGGTACCGCCCAGCACCGAATCAACGCAGTGGAGGCACCCTCGGATGAGGGTGCCTCCTGCTGATCGCTTCTCGTCCGCCGAAGACGGCACTCCCGAAATCTGGTTCGGAGCGGCCCGGGTGGATCAGCTCATGCGTTGTCGAGCAGCCGTGCGGACGACCTTGGACTTCGACACCTGACGGGCCGGCCCCGTTCTCAAAACTGTCGCAGAAACAGTCTCATTATTTCGCGGCGGCCGGGTCGAGGTGGCGGTAGACGGTGGCCCGCGAGACCCCGAGCGCGGCGGCGATCTCGTCCGCCGAGTGGTCGCCCCCGGTGTGCATCCGCCGGGCCGCCTCGACCTGCTCCGGGCTCATCGCCCGTGGTCGGCCGGGCCGGCGCCGGCCCCTCGCCGCGCCGCCGGCCGCCGGGGTGCCCGCACCGCCACCGCCACCGCCGTCGGCCGCCGTGCCTGTGCCGCCGCTGGTCGCCGCCGTGCGGGTGCTCGCGCCGCCGGCCGTGCCCGCCCCGCCAACTTGGTCGGAGCCGCCCGCCGTGCCCGCGCCGCCGGCTTGGTCGGAGCCGGAGCCGGTCGGGTCGCCGAGCAGCCGGCGCACGCCGTCCAGCATGTCCGCCCGCAGCACCGCGTCCGGCACGTCGACGAAGAAGACGACCGGATCGCTGCACGCGGCGACCGCCTGCACCGCTCGAACCCGCTCCCGGCGCCCCGCGTCGGGCCCGGCGATCAGGTCGTTGGCGCGCATCGCGATCCGTATCAGGCGGTGGTAGGTGTCGCCCCGGCCGACGAGCGCGATGTCGTGGAAGAGCATGCCGAGTGGTCGGCGGTGGCCCAGGATGATGTCCACCCAGCCTTCCAGCACCGTCCACCGGGCCCGCTCGGCCGGCCCCTCCTCGGCTGCGTCGAGCAGCGCCTCGAAATCGGCCACCATCGGCTCGATCAGGGCGGTGAGCAGGTGCTCCTTGGTCGGGAAGTGGTAGAGGATCGCGGCCTTGGTCAGCCGCAGCCGCTCGGCGATCTGGCGCAGCGGGGTGCGCTGGTAGCCGTGCTCGGCGAACAGGTCGAGCGCGGCGCGCAGGATCCGGGTACGCGTGTCGTCGGGCGCCTCGGCGGTCATGGCGGCAAGCCTAGCGGCGTCTGACCGATGGCAGGCAACCCTGTTGATTCGACTGACCGCCGGTTAGTACAGTGTGGTCGTCGGCACCGCCAGCGACAGGAGGGCCCATGCCCGTCATCTCCATCGGCAACCTGGTCAAGACGTTCGGCAGCGTCCGCGCGCTCGACGGGCTCGACCTGACGGTCGCGGCGGGGGAGGTGCACGGCTTCCTCGGGCCCAACGGCTCCGGCAAGTCCACCACCATCCGTGTCCTGCTCGGCCTGCTGCGCCGCGACGCGGGCGACGTGCGGGTCTTCGACGCCGACCCGTGGCGCGACGCGGTCGCCCTGCACCGGCGGCTCGCGTACGTGCCCGGCGACGTGAACCTGTGGCCGAACCTCTCCGGCGGCGAGGCGATCGACCTCTTCGGCCAGCTGCGCGGCGGCCTCGACCGGCGCCGCCGCGACGAGCTGCTGGAGCGCTTCGACCTCGACCCGACGCGCAAGTGCCGCACCTACTCCAAGGGCAACCGGCAGAAGGTCGCCATCGTCGCCGCCTTCGCCTCGGCCGTCGAGCTCTACGTGCTCGACGAGCCGACCTCCGGGCTCGACCCACTCATGGAGGCCGTGTTCCAGGACGAGGTCCGCCAACTCAAGCGCGACGGCGCCACCGTGCTGCTCTCCAGCCACGTGCTGGCCGAGGTCGAGGCGCTCTGCGACCGGGTCAGCATCATCCGCGAGGGCCGCACCGTCGAGTCTGGCACCCTCACCGAGCTGCGCCACCTCACCCGTACGGCCGTGACGGTCGAGACCGCGCGGCCGGCGACCGGCCTGGCGGCCCTGCCCGGCGTGCACGACGTGCGCGAGGTCGACGGTCGCACCCACCTGGAGGTCGAGCCCGCCCACCTCGACGAGTTGCTCGGGCATCTGGTGCGCTTCGGCGTACGCGCGCTGACCAGCGCCCCGCCCACCCTGGAGGAGCTGTTCCTGCGTCACTACGGCGACGAGCGCGCCGCCGTCGCCGCTGGCACCTCCGCCCCGGCGGCGGGTTCGACCGACGGTGACCGCCCCGACGCCGACCGGCCGGCGGGTGCCCGGTGAGCGCGTTCACCGGCACCGGGCGGCTCGCCCGCCTCGTGCTGCGCCGCGACCGGCTCCGGCTGGCGATCTGGGTGCTCGGCACGCCCCTGCTCGGCTACGCCCTCGCCGGCAGCGTCAAGGAGTTCTACCCGGACGAGGCGTCCCGGGTCGGCTACGCCACCACGTCGGCGTCCAGCCTGGTCGCCCGCGCGTTCAACGGGCCGATCGCCGGCACCGACCTCGGCGCGGTGGTGACCGCCGAGACGTACGTGACGCTGGCCCTGCTCGCCGCGCTGCTGAGCACCTTCGCGGTCATCCGGCACACCCGGCAGAACGAGGAGACCGGCCGCGCGGAACTGCTGGGCGCCTCCGTCGTCGGCCGGTACGCGCTGCTCACCGCCGCGCTGCTGGTGGTCGCCGCCGCGAACGGGGCCGCCACCGCCCTGCTCGCCGCCGCACTGTCCGGCGCCGGCCTGCCGCTCGCCGGGTCGGTCGCCGCGGCCGCCGCCATCGGCGGCGTCGGCCTGGCGTTCACCGGTGTCGCCGCCGTCGCCGCCCAACTGTCCGTCACGTCCCGGGGCGCCAACGCGCTCGCCGCCGCCGCAGTCGGGATCTCCTTCCTGCTCCGCGCGGCCGGTGACGTGCTGGGCGAGCAGACCGACGGCGGGCTGCGGGTGGTCAGCGCCTGGCCGTCCTGGCTCTCGCCGCTCGGCTGGGGCAACCAGGTCCGCGCCTTCGGCGGCGAACGCTGGTGGACGCTGGCGCTGCCCGTGGCGCTGCTGGTCGCCGGGGTGGCGGCGGCCTACGCCCTCGCCGAGCGGCGGGACATCGGCGCCGGGCTCGTCGCGCCCCGGCGCGGGCCGGCCACGGCCGCACCCGGGCTGCTCAGCCCCGCCGGGCTGGCCTGGCGGTTGCAGCGCGGCGCGCTGCTCGGCTGGGCGGTCGGGGTGGCGGTGCTCGGGTTCTCGATGGGCATTGCCGGCGACGAGTTCAACGCCATGATCGAGGAGAACCCGGCCGCCGCCGAGGCCATCAGCGCGATGGGCGGCGGCGCGAAACTCATCGACGCGTACCTGGCGGCGATGCTGGGACTGTTCGCGCTGACCATCGGGGCGTACGTCGTGCAGGCGCTGCTACGCACACGCAACGACGAGGCCGACGGGCTGCTGGAGGCCGTGCTGGCCACGGCGGTCAGCCGTACCCGCTGGCTCGTCACCCAAGTGGCCGCGGCGACGCTCGGCGCGCTCGCCCTGGTGCTGCTGGGCGGGCTCACCACCGGCCTCGGCTACGGCCTGGTCGCCGGCGACCCCCTCGGCCGGGCCGTCGGGCTGGGCGGAGCGGCGCTGGTGCGACTGCCGGCCCTGCTGGTGGTCGCCGGGGTGGTCACGGCGCTGTTCGGCCTGCTGCCCCGCTGGTCGGTGGCGCTGTCCTGGGCGGCACTGATCGTGTTCCTGCTGCTCGGGCAGCTCGGCGCGGTGCTCGACCTGCCGCAGGCGGCGCTGAACCTGTCGCCGTACACGCATGTGCCGTCGGCCCCGGCGGTCGAGGCGGCGGCGCTGCCGCTGGTCGTGCTGACGGGGGTGGGAGCCGCGCTGCTGGTGGCCGGGACGGCCGGCTTCCGCCGCCGCGACGTCCCGAGCTGACGGGGGGCGCGCCGACGCGCACTGTCGTCAAGGGACGAGGGGGCAGCTCGGTCGGGCACACCCGACCGAGCTGCCGGGTCGTTCGCGCGCGGCAAGGCACGAGGGCGTTGCGGGGTCGGCGGGCCGGCGATGGGACCAGGCCGTCGAGCTGGACGTATATCTCGCGCTTGTCGGTCGCCTCACCGCGCCGGTTCAGGACGTAGCCGGTCAGCCAGATCCAGCCGGCGTACGTCGGTTGGTCGGAGACCGAGACGACGCGGAAGGTCAGGGCACGGTCCCCGGCGAACTGCACCGAGGCCCGGCCGTCGACGACGAGCAGATCACCGGGGGAGGGGCGCGCGGTCACCAGCGGCCGGAGTTGCGGTGGTGCTCCTCCGGCGGCCGGCACTCCCGCGCGTGCATGGTCTGCCAGTCGCGCAGTGCCCGCCTGATCCGGTCGTTCTCCTGGGTGAGCAGCCGTACCGTCTCGTTGAGCATGGCCAGCTCGTCGGCGATCCGGGCCTGGAACTCGCGTACCTCCACCTGGTCGACACCGCGCCGGCGCGCGGCGAACTCGCGGGTCCGCACCTCGTGTGGCGTCAACCGGCCCGGGTAGCCGGCGGGGTGGGGCTGAGCACCTCGGTACACCTGAGCCACGACGATCCTCTCTGCGGGCAGGCGGGAGCGCGGAGGCTCCGCACGGTGGGTCCGGAAGGGCGGGTCGTCCGCGTGGGGGCCGCGGACGACCCGCCCGCTCGGCCGCCGCAGCCCGATCAGCGGTACGACAGCAGAGCAGCCGGGCGGGGCCGGGACGGGCACGGACACTCGGCCCCGACCAGGGGGTGCCTCTGCTCCTTGTTGCCACGCAAGGGAAGAGGCGCGTCTTCAACTTAGCTGTCCCAGTCATCTGAGTCAAACGATGAGTTGTTGCGAGGTGTCATTGCGTGATCGAATTGGCGTGCCACGCAGGGGGAGCCATGCCGATCATCGCCGACTACATCCGGATCGCCGACGCGCTCGTCGCCGATATCAGAGCGAAGAAGATCAAGCCGGGGGACAAGCTGCCTTCAATCACGCAGCTTGCTGCGACGTACAAGGTCAGCCCGTCCACCGTCAAACAGGTCTACGTGCGGCTCGAAGCGCTGCGAGTGATCTGGCGGCACCAGGGCAAAGGTGTCTTCGTCAACGACCCGAAGCTCTGGATGCGGGAGCCGTAGGTAGCGGGTCGACGACGGGAACAGGCTCGACGGGTACCCTCGTCCCGTTGGCGGGACGGCCAGGGTCGTCGGTGATCGATCGGCAGCTGCTCTCGTCCGACCTGCGGGAACAGGCCGAATCGGGCAGCCGCGCCCGCCTGGCCGTCGCTCAGCTCGCCGACGAGTCGAGTCGCGACGACGTGCTCACCGTCGCCGACCTGTATGCGCTCGGCCAGGATTTCGGCAAGGTGGCGGCCGACGAACACGTGTCGCACCTGGCCGCGCGGTTGTGCATGGACTCCGGGCTGGCCGAGCGCGCCGACTGGGAGCACGTGTGGGTCGACCCCGAGTGGGGCGCCTCGCCGGCGGACATCTACGTCGGCTTCCTCGCCGAGACCACCAACCGCTCCACCTCACCGACGAGGCGCTCACGTCGTGGTGCCCGCCGAGAGCCACCGGGGCCGCAAGACGAAGGCGTGACCGACTGGCCGCCGTCGAGCGTTGGGGATGACCATGCGCGGCCAACTGTCGGGTCGTGAGCCTCTCGACGAGATCGCCGACCCGACGCAGCGGTACGACGATGCCTCGATCCGGCTGCGGCCCGATCTCGACCGGCACATGGTGCGGGCCACCTTGGTCGATGCCGCTGACCGGTCTACTTGCCTGACGTCAGCGAGGAGGCCCTCGCTGGCCTCAGGTTCAGCAGCGCCCCGCCCGAACGGCTGGCGGTGGCGACCCCGGCCGCCGGCCGCGACGTGCCGAGCTGACGGGGGCGCGCGAAGCTTGTCACGGTGCGGCGAGGGCTTCCCGGGACCCGGCGTCGAGCAGTGCGCCTACCCGTGCGATCGCCTCGCGGATCATCGTGCCGTACCCGTCGTCCGGCAGCTCGGCAACGAGGGGCGCCGCGATCGTCAGGTGGTCCCGGGCGCGGGCGACGTCGCCGGCACGGCGGTACCCGTCGGCGAGGTTGAGGTGCAGCGACGGCAGCAGGGCGCGGACCCGCAACGACGCGTGGTCGCGCTGGACGCGCTCGTCGCTGAGGTCGGCGACGGCGGCGAGCGCACGGCGGTCCCACGCCACCTCGTCCGCGACCGAATCCTGAAGGTCGGCCAGGTGGTGCGCGATGGTGCAGCGGTGCAACGCGTCCCCGGTGTCGCCGACCTGCTCCCAGACCTCGGTGAGGGCCGCGCGTGCGGCGGTACGGTCGCCCGCCGCACCCAGGTCCAGGGCGCGGCCGATGCGCGTCATGACGTCGTCGGCGTCGTCGGTGTCCACTGTGCTCCTCGCGGTGGGGCCGGGCAGCCGGCCGCCGGGCTCTCGCCGCACAGGCTGCGGGCTCGACCCACTCGAGGGTCAAGCGCTCGTCGCCGACTACATCTCTGGAGGTGGGACCAGGCCGTCCGACGGGTGCGCCAGCTGGGGTAGCGGATGACCCGGCCGCGGCGAGGGCCGGAACCACCGAACGATGCGAGGCCTCGGAGAAGTCCCCGGGATCCGACGCCACGCTCTTCAGCGGCTAGCGCAGCGCGCGCGAACTCGCGGGTCCGCACTTCGTGCGGGGTCAACCGGCCCGGGTGACCGGCGGATTTCGGTGTCTCGGCGGATGCCGTGCTTGGGCTCATGATCGTGTGAGTTGCAGCCGGCCACATTAATAGGTGGCTTCCGGGTGAGCGACAAACGATCACCGGTGGTCTGGCACAACACCGAACGCGAGTGGAGGTCGTCCACAGCGGAGCCGTTGTCCACAGCGCTCGTGTGGGCGTATGGCGGGCGGTGGCCGTGTCCGGCACCGTCGGCGGCGTGAACCCTGTGCTGCGGGCCGCTCGACCGCAACGGCGGGCTCGTCACCCGACACGCCACCTCGCAGGTGCTCCCGCGCTGGGTGCTGGAGGACACGTCGCGTTCCGGACGCCTGCTCCGGGTCCTGCCAGGGGTCTACGTGGACGCAGCCCTGGCCGACGGTAGGGGGAGCGCGCCTCCACTGGCCCGGGTCACCCCGGTCCTGGCCCGGCGGGCGGCCGTGGCCTACACGGGTGGGCGTGGCGCGCTGAGTCATCTCACCGCACTCGAGGTGTGGAAGCTGCGCCGTCAGATGCCCGGCGAGCCGGTACACCTGGATGTGCCGACCCGTGCCGGGCTGCGCAGCGGACCGCACCTGGTCGTACACCATCGGCGGTCCTTCGCCCCGGAGCCACCTCATGTGCTGGTACGCGACGGCGAGCCGGTCACCCGGTTGGATCGGACGCTCGTCGACGCCTGGCCGTTGCTGCATCCGGCGGACCGGCCGGCGGCCATCATCAAGGCGGTCAACGACCGGCTGACCACCCCGCGACGGATCGCCGCAGCGTTGGCGACCGCGCCGAAGCTGGCGGATCGTGCCGCACTTCGAGTTCTGCTGGACCGGCTCGACGCCGGCTGTCGCAGTCCGTTGGAGATCTGGGGGCACGACCGCGTCTTCGTCGGGCCGGGAATGCCGGCGTTCCGACGACAGGTGCGGGCGCGGCTGGGCGGACGGGTGGTCTACCTCGACCTGTTCGCCGAGGCCGAGCTGGTCGACATCGAGCTGGACGGCGCGACGACCCATGGCGACCTGCGGGAACGGGAGATCGACCTGCGACGCGACGCACTGTTGGCGGCCCGGGGCGTTCTCGTGGTCCGCTTCAGCCACCGCCGGCTGCTGCACGAGCCCGACGAGGTGCGTCGCGAGACCCTCGCCATCCTCGCGAACCGCCGCAGGACTCCACGCCCCGACGCCGGACTGGGATGAACTCAAGTCGAATGAGGGGCATCGGGCGGCCGTCTCGGCACGGCTATGCCGACCATGATCGTTTGATGGGAAACCGGTGGAATCCCTCCCCACGCCCCGGTTGGCCATCACCTGATCACGACAGTGATTGAGACAGCTGAGCTGTGCCACCTGTGGAGGCGTCGGCTGTTCGGGGGGTGGCGTGGAGATCGACGTGACGGCACGCTTGTCGGCGTGAAGGCCTTCGTGGGGGTCACGGACGAGAAGTGGTACCGCTTCCTGGCCGCCCGTCCCGAGCTGAACGAGGTCAACTTCTGGCGGCCTTCGGGCGGCGGTTTCCGCGCGCTCACAGCGGGCGAGCCGTTCTTCTTCAAAGCCCACCATCCTCTCAACCGCGTCATCGGTGGTGGCTTCTTCAGCGGCTTCACTCAGCTGCGAATCTCGGAGGCATGGGAGCTTTTCGGGGAGGCCAACGGCGCGGCGAGCATCGACGAGATGCGCCGCAGCGTCGGCCGCTACCGCAGGCAGCCGATCGCACCCGATGAGGACCCCGTCATCGGCTGCATCTTCGTGCGTGACGCCAACTTCTTCCCGGACGAGTCCACCGTCGGCCCGCCGCCGGAGTTCAAGTCGAATGTGGTGCAGGGCAAGACGTACGACCTTGCGGACGCCACCTGGGGCGACTACTTCGAACTGCTGATCCATCGCCTGATCGGCACGACTGTCGAACTCGACCTGAGTGAACCCTGGCATCGGCCCGGCCCGGTCTACGGAGATCCACGGCTGGTGCCACAGCGGCTGGGCCAGCAGTCGTTCAAGGCCGTGGTGCTCGGGGCGTACGGCCGACGCTGCGCGATCACCGGCAACAGGGTCCAGCCGGTGTTGCAGGCCGCGCACATCCGACCGTTGCCGAGGGGTGGTGAGCATCGCCTGGACAACGGCCTGCTCCTGAAGTCGGACGTGCACATCCTCTTCGACAGGGGCTACCTGGGCGTGGATCCCAAGTATCGACTCGTGGTCAGCCCTCGGCTTCGCAGCGAGTTCGGCAACGGTGACCAGTTCTATGCCAAGGCGGGCGAGCAGATCGCTGTTCCAGATCGCCGGCCCGACCGACCGAACGCGGAGTTCCTGGAATGGCACCTCGACACCGTCTACAAGGCGGCCTGACCCATAGCCGGGGTTGAGCGTCAGTCGACGAGGCTGACGTCGTCAGTTCGGGTGGGGTGGTTCGTCGAGGATGGCGCTGAAGCGTTCCTCGGCCAGGTCGAGCTGACCGAGGATGTGCTCCTTCACCGGCGCCGACAGGGGAGTGTCCGGCCGGGTGACGAGGTCGCGGTAGACCGGCACGAGCGGCCGGTACTTGCGGGCCGACGAGGTCACCTTCGGGCCGACGGTGTGGATGACGCCCACCCCGTTGTCCGTGAAGTCGGAGATCTTGATGACCCGCGCCCACGGCTCCCGGTCCAGGCTGGCCGCCACGTGCTCCCGGTACTGGACGTGCTTGTCCCGCCCCGGGTCGTACGCCGGATTGGTGACCGCGCCGACCAGGCGGGCCACCCGCGGCCCGAACCGCTCCGCGAGCACCGCCAGGGCGGCGGCGGTGGCGTCCTCGCCGTCGTGCGCCCCGGCACGTTCGCCTCCGGACGCGGCGGCCAGCTCGTCGGGGTGGTCCTCCACCGCGTCGTGCAGCAGGCCGGCGACGATCACGTCGACGTCGCGGACCTGGTAGTGGTGCATCATCCGGATCGCCACCCGCAGCAGGTGGTTCAGGTAGGGCTCGCGTACCCGCCGGTCGTCGCGGTGCAACTCGGCGGCCAGGTCCAGGGCCTCGGTGAGCCGTTCCCGGGCGGCCTCGTCGAACGCGCGCAGCTCCAGCCGGAACCGGGCCAGCAGGCCGGGCTCGCCGTGGATCTCGGTGATCGCGTGCATCGGCATGGTGGCCAGGTAGGCGGGAAACTCCATCCGCCACTTATAGCCGATCTTCACCCTTCCGGGGGTCCCTGCCGTCGCCCACCCGACGCCGGCAACCTCGGCCGAACGCCACCGCGGCGTCCGGTCAGGGTGGCAGCCCGTCAGGTGCCGGAGACGCGCTTGACCAGGCGTACGGTGGTGCCGTCGGCGCTGCCGGCGACGGTGGCCTCGTCCATCAACCGAGTCATGATCAGCCGGCCACGGCCGCGCTCGCTGTCGTCGGGGCTCGCGTCCCGCCACCCGCCCGTGTCGCTGACCACCATCTCCAGCCGGTCGGCGCGCAGCCGCCCCCGGACGGTGACGGACGCGTCCGGGGCGAAGCGGTAGCCGTGCTCGATCGCGTTGGCGCACGCCTCGCCGGCCGCGATCAGCACCGCGTCGACGTCGGTCTCGCCGATGCCGAGGCCGGTCAGCCACTCCCGCAGCGCCTCCCGCGTCGGCGCGAGCTGCCCCGGGTCGGCGGTCAGCGCCGCAGCGAAGACCGCCGGCTCCCGATGCCGGTAGACCAGCACCGCCACGTCGTCGTTGCGGGTGTCGGGCAGCAGGTCCCGGACCATCCGGTCGGCCAGCGCGCCCTCGGGCAGTTCGCGGCCCTGGGTGAGCGCGGCGACCGCCCGGGAGATGCCGGCGTCGATCAGTTCCCGCCGTCGCTCGATCAGCCCGTCCGTGTAGAGCAGCAGCGTCGAACCGGGTCGCAGCTGCGCCCCGGCCTCGGGCCGGCCGGGCACCGCGACGCTGGCCAGCGGCACCGAGCCGGCGCGGGTCAGCAGGTCGGCGGAGCCGTCCGGGTGCACCAGGATGCCCGGCGGGTGGCCCGCCGAGGAGTAGCGGAGCACGCCCAGCGAGCGGTCGATGATGGCGCAGAAGACGGTGGTGCAGGCGCCGCCGGGCACCATCCGGGCGAAGTCGTCCAGCGCGGACAGCACCTCGGCGGGGCTCTTGGCCTGCAGGAGCAGGGCACGCGAGGCGCTGCGCAGCTGCCCCATCACGGTGGCGGCGGGCAGGCCCCGCCCCACCACGTCGCCCACCACCACGCCGACGAGGTCGCCGGGAAGCTGGACCACGTCGTACCAGTCGCCGCCCACCTCGAGCGGCGCCACCGCCGGCTGGTAGCGGGTCGCGAACCCGGCCGGCAGGTCGACCGGGCCGAGCATCGCCCGCTGCATGGCCAGGGCCACCGTCCGCTGCGTCTCGAAGGCCCGTGCGCGAACCAGCGCCTGGGCCAGCGCCGCGCAGAGCTGTCGTACGAGCGGCAGGTCCACCGTCTGCACCGACCGGGGCGGGTCCAGCTCCAGCCACACCCCGCCGGGTGCCCCGCCCGGCTCGACACGTGCCCCGAGCGCGGTCACCCGGCCCGCGTCGTCGACGACCAGCTGCGGCTCGCCCTCGGTGGGCAGCCCGTCGAGCGCCCGCTGCACCTGCGGGGTCAACGTCAGGCCCTGGGTCACCACCAACGGCGTGCCGGCGGCGTCGGCGCAGACCGCCAGGCCGCGGGTGCCGTCCAGCAGGGTGCACAGCTCGGACAGGCCGGCGTCGAGCACCTCGGCCACGTCGGTGGCGCGGGCGAGCCGGCCGGAGAGCGCGGCCAGGGCGGACTGCCGGGCGGCGGCGCGGACGTCGGCGGTCACGTCGCGCAGGGTGGCGACCCAGAGGCGGCGGCCGGTACGCGGCTCCCGCAGCGAGTTGTAGACCGCCTCGGCCCAGATCCGGTGCCCGTCGGCGTGCCGCAGCGGCAGGGTGACCCGGCCCCGGCCGGAGCCCCGTGCGGTGCGCAGCACGTCGATCAGCAGGCGCCGGTCGGCGGGCGCGGCGTCGGCCTCCGGCCACCACGGGTGCGGCGGCGCGACCGGCGCCGCCAGCTGGGCGGTGCCGACCAGGCGGCAGAACGCCTCGTTCGCCTCGACCAGCGCGCCGTCGGCGTCGACCACGGCGAACGCGTCCTGCAACGACTCGATCAGGGCCGCCCGCCAGGTTGCCTCCTCGTTGCGCAACCGGGCCAGCTCCAGGTGCGCGCCGACCCGGGCCAGCAGCTCCTCCGACGAGAAGGGCTTGGCCAGGTAGTCGTCGGCCCCGGTCCGCAACCCCTCCACCGCGGCCTCCCCACCGGCGCGGGCGGAGAGCACGATGATCGGCAGCCCGGCGGTACGCCGGTCGGCGCGCAGCGCCCGGACCAGCCCGAAGCCGTCCAGGCGGGGCATCATCACGTCGGTCAGCACCAGATCGGGCACCCGCTCGGCGATCCGGTCGAGCGCCTCTTGGCCGTCGGCCGCGACGACCACCCGGTGGTGGGGTGCGAGCAGGCTCGCGAGGAACGCGCGCAGGTCGGCGTTGTCGTCCACCACCAGCACCGTCGCGGCGTCCCGGGCGTCGTCGTCGGTGGCGTCCGCCCGGGTGGGCGCGGCCTCCGGCAGCCAGTGCAGGGCCTCGGCGACGTACGTCTCGTGGGCCCGCTCGCGGCGCGTGGCCGTGGCGGTGGGCCGGCCGTACGGCAGGCGGACGGTGAACGTCGAGCCCTCGCCCTCGACCGAGCGCACGCTGACCTCGCCGCCGTGCAGGTGGACCATCTCCTGCACCAGCGCCAACCCGATACCGGTGCCCTCGTGCGACCGGCCGCCGGCGCCGCGTACGCGGTGGAAGCGGTGGAACAGCAGCGGCTGCTGGTCGGCGGGGACGCCGACGCCGGTGTCGTCGACGGTCAGCGTGACGTGCGCGTCGTCGCCCCGCAGCCGCAGCCGCACCGCGCCGGCCAGGGTGTACTTCAGGGCGTTGGAGAGCAGGTTGACGACCACCTTCTCCCACATGTCGCGGTCCACGTACGCGGTGCGTGGCAGCGCCTCGACGTCGACGCGGTAGCTCAGCTCGGCCTGGCGCATCGCGTACGCGAACGACTCGGCGACCCCGGCGGTGAGTGCCGGCAGGTCGGTCTCCACCCGTTCGGGGTCCAGCCGGCCGCCCTCCAGGCGGGCGAAGTCGAGCATGTCGTCGACCAGCTTGCGCAGCCGGCCGGTGTTGCGGTGCACCAGCTCCAGGCGCTCGCGCTGGCCCGCAGGAAGCGGCTCGTGCCGGTCGGCGAGGCTCTCCCGGACCGGTCCGGCGATCAGCGTCAGCGGGGTGCGCAGCTCGTGGCTGACGTCGGTGAAGAACTCCGTCTTCGCCGCGTCCAGCTCGGCCAGCGTCGCGGCGCGACGCCGTTGTGCCTCGTACGCCAGCACGTCGCCCAGCGCCGTCGAGACCCGGTTGGCCACCAGGTCGAGGAAGCCCCGGTACGCCTCGTCCAGGTCGCGGAAGGGGCTGATGCCGACGACCAGCACGCCGGCCGGGTGGGTCTGCCCGGTGGCCAGCAGGGGCAGCACCACGACCTCGTCCACGGGCACCCCGACGACCTCCCCGGCCCCGGCGCGGGGGTCGCCGGGCAGGGCCACTCCCCGGACCCGCGCGGGGCGGCCGGTGCGCGCCACCTCGTCGATCTGCGGCAGCCACCCGGTCCCCGCGGCGGTGTCGTCGGCCACGCCGACCGAGGCGGCCAGGACCAGTTCGTCGTCGGACTCCCGGCTGCCACCCGGCCCGGGGCCGGTGAGGTGGCTGCCGTCGTCCGGCGTGACACCCCCGGGACGTAGGTAGATCATCGCGGCGGGCAGGTCGGCCGGGCTGCCGGTGAGGACCCGGGCCGCCGCCCGGACGGCGTCGCGGGTGGTGTCCGCCGCCGCGATCGAGATCGAGCCGAGCTCGCGCAGCGTCTCAAGCCGCCGGTCACCCAGCACCCGGGCCGTGACGTCCGTGGTGGCCACGAAGACGCCGGGAACCCGGCCGTGCCCGGCGCGTACGGGGCTGTAGGAGAAGGTCCAGTACGTCTCCTCGAGGTAGCCGTGCCGGTTGAGCAGGAGCAGTTGGTTCTGCGCGTAGGTGGCGCCGCGGCCGGCGAGCACGTGGTCGGTGAGCGGGCCCAGTTCGTCCCAGACCTCCGCCCAGCACCGCGCGCCCGGCTGACCGATCGCGGCCGGGTACTTGTCCCCGAGCACCGGGGTGTACGCGTGGTTGAAGATCTGCACCAGCTCGGTGCCCCACCACAGCAGCATCGGGATCTTCGACGGCAACACCGTGCGCACCGCCGCGCACAGCTCCGACGGCCAGGTCTCCACCGGGCCCAGGGCGGTGGCGGCCCAGTCGGTGGCCCGGTGCGCGACGCTGGTCGGGTCGTCGCCGGCGAAGAGGTCGTCAACGGACGCCCCGGCGCCCGCTGGTCCTGCGGCGTCCCGGTCGTCCCGGTCGCCCAGTGGGGCTGCCACGCGCTGCTTGGAATCCACGTCCCGGCCCCCTGTCCCCGCGTTGGTCTCCGGGTCGCAAGCAGCCGCCGTGTCCTGCCCCTCATCGTCCCGCCGGAGTCACTTTCCCCAACCGGTCACGCCCGAACCGTCGATCGACGTGACCCGA
>NZ_WAAS01000013.1:0-53778 GCF_008806585.1 Micromonospora sp. AMSO12t | reverse complement strand
TGGGCGGGGGACTTTTCGTCCAGGTGGGCGCGGAGGCCCTCGCCCTCGATGTCGACGTTGGGCAGGATCTTGTCCAGCCAACGGGGGAGCCACCAGGCCCGCTTGCCGAGCAGCGACATCACGGCCGGCACGATGGTCATCCGGACCACGAACGCGTCGATGGCGACGCCGATGGCGAGCGCGAAGCCCATCGACTTGATGACCGGGTCGTCGAGGAAGACGAAGCCGCCGAACACCGAGATCATGATCAGCGCGGCGGCGGTCACCACCCGGGCGCCATGCCCCATCCCGTTGATGGTCGCCTGCTGCGCGGTGTCGCCGTGCACGAAGTCCTCCCGCATCCGGGAGACCAGGAAGACCTCGTAGTCCATCGCCAGGCCGAACAGGATGCCGATCAGCAGGATCGGCAGGAAGCTGACCAGCGGGCCGGGCGTGTCCAAACCGACCAGGTCGGCGAGGTGGCCCTGCTGGAACACCGCCACGGTGATGCCGAAGGTGGCGGCGACGGTGAGCAGGAAGCCCAGCGCGGCCTTCACCGGCACCAGCAGCGAGCGGAAGACCAGCATCAGCAGCAGCACCGACAGGCCCACCACCAGCAGCAGGTACACCGGCAGGGCGTCGGAGAGCTTCTCGGAGACGTCGATGCCGATCGCGGTCGCCCCGGTCAGCAGCACGTCGACGTCGGGGAACCCGCCCACCTCCGCGCGGACGTCGTTGACCAGGGTCTCGGTGGCCTCGTCGGTCGGGCCGGTCTTCGGCACCACCCCGAGCAGCGCGGTACGGCCGTCCGGGCTGAGCTGCGGCGGGGCCACCGCGAGGACGTTCTCGGTGCGCTGGATCAGCGCGGTGACCTGCGGAATGGCGGCCGAGGTCGCCTGCGGGGTGTCACCGGCGACCACCACCGCGAGCCGGCCGGTGAAGCCGGGCCCGAAGCCCTCGGTGATCACGTCGTTCGACTCCCGGGCGGCCGAGCCGACCGGCGCGGTGCCCGCGTCGGGCAGCGCCAGCCGCATGTCGGGCGCGGGCAGGGCGAGCAGCCCCAACCCGATCAGCCCGACCAGGATGACCGGCACCCGGAACCGGGTGACGAGGCGCGCCCAACGGAACCCGAAGCCCGACCGGTCCTCGGCCGGCGGAGTGCCCGCGTCGGCGGCGTCGCCCGCCCGGTCCCCGGCTGCGGCGTCCCCGACCGTCGAGCGCAGCTTGCGGGGCAGCACCCGGCGACCGGCGAAGCCGAGCAGGGCCGGCTGGAGAGTGATCGCGACCAGCACCGCGACGGTGACCGTGCCGGCGGCGGCCAGACCCATCACCGTCAGGAACGGGATGTTCACCACGGCCAGCCCGGCCAGCGCGATGACGACGGTGGCGCCGGCGAAGACCACGGCCGAGCCGGCGGTGCCGACCGCGCGGCCCACCGCCTCGTCCGGTGGCAGCCCCTCCATCAGGTTCTGCCGGTAGCGGGAGGTGATGAAGAGCGAGTAGTCGATGCCGACCGCGAGGCCGAGCATCAGGGCGAGGATCGGCGCGGTGCTGCTCAGGTCGACCACGCTGCTGATCGCGAACAGACCCGCCATGCCGACGCCCACGCCGATCAGCGCGTTGAGCATCGTCATCCCGGCCGCGACCAGCGAACCGAAGGTGACCACCAGGACGATCGCGGCGACCGCCACGCCGATGACCTCGGTCGAGCCGACCTCCGGCACGCTGCTGAGCACCTCGCCGCCGGGCGCGACCTCCCAGCCCTGGGCCTCGGCCCGCTCGCCGACCTTCTCGTACGCGTCGCGCTGGGCGTCGGTCACCTCGTCGGCGCCGGTGGCGAACTGGACCTGGACCAGCGCGTACCGGCCGTCGGGGGAGACCGCCCCCACCTGGAACGGATCGACGGCGCCGACGACGCCGGGCAGCGTGGCGGCCTCCTGAGTGAGTTCCTTCACCACGGCCTGCCCCTGCGGGCTGGCGAGCGCGCCGTCGGCCGGCGCCCTGACCGCGATCGTGCCGGTCGCGCCGCTCGCCGCCGGGAACTGCTCGGCGAGCAGGTCCAGGGCGCGCTGCGACTCGGTGCCGGGCATGGTGAAGTTGTCGGCTATCGGGCCGCGCAGGGTCGCGGCGGCGAGGCCGAGACCGACGAGTACGACGAGCCAGATCGCCGCGACGAGTCGCCGCCGGCGCATCGAGCCCCGGCCGAGCCGGTAGAGCAGGGTGGCCATGAGTTCCTTGTCCTCGGTCGTGGATGGTTGGGTACGGATCAGTCGACGGGCTCCAGTGCCCGCCGGGCGAGCGCCAGCAGGGCGGCGCGCAGCTCCTCGTCGGGTACGTCGGCGAACTCCCCGCAGGTCTCGGAGATGCCGGCGAGCAGCACCAGCGCCACGATCCGGGCGGACGGCCGTTCCGGGTGCCCGGCGAGCGCGTCGACCAGGCGCTCGGACATCCGCTGGATGTGCGCGAAGGCGGGCTGCTTGAGCAGCTCCGGGAACTCGCCCCGGAGCAGGGCGATCTCGCGGCGGAAACGGACCGCGAGGTCGACGAAGCCCTCGGCGGCGACCCGTTGGGCGTCCGCGCCGCGATGTGCGCGGATCCGCTCGTCGAGCGCCTGGAGGACGTCGATCGCCGGGGCCATCAGCTCGGTGAGGATGGCCTCCTTGTTGGCGAAGTGGTAGAGCACCGCCGCCTTGGAGCAGCCCACCTCGCGGGCGATGTCCTGCAACGAGGTGCCCCGGTAGCCGGTCGTCGCGAAGCGTCGGGCCGCCGCCGAAAGGATTTCGTCGTGCGTCTCCGGAACCATCCGCGCCATGCCGGCCCACCTCCCCGACCAGCATGCCTGACCGATCGGTCAGACCCTGACCGATCGGTCAGATGGAGGGCGTGGCGTTCCCCACACGCGGCCGAGGTTTACCCCTCCGGAACGGGCGGGAGGTCCCCGCCGTGCGCCCGGTCGTACCTGGCCCGGGCGTCGGCGATCGCGCTGCGGTGCCGTTCCGCCCAGTGGGTCAGGGCCACCAGTGACTCGTGGAGTTCCAGCGCGATCGGGGTGGCGGTGTACTCCACCTTCGGCGGGACGGTCGGATGGACCTTCCGGTGCAGCAGCCCGTCGCGCTCGAGGTTGCGCAGGGTGAGGGTGAGCATCCGCCGGCTGATCCCCTCCACGCGGCGTTCCAGCTCCGTGAAGCGCACCGGGCCCTGGGCGGCGGCCACGAGGATGCCGATGCTCCACTTGCCGCCCACCCGGTCGAGCACCTCGCGGACCGTGCACGCCGTGGCCTGGCCGGGGGCGAAGGACCCGTCGACCGCCCCGCACGCCTCGGACGCCCGCCCGGCGGTGCCATCGCTGTTCCCCTGCGACACGCCCATGCCTCCTCACGCTCCGCCCTCATGGTCACAGAGGGTGTTCCCCGACGACAAACCGCGTCGCCCGTGCGCCGCCGGCGGCGGAAGCGGCAAGGTCCATCGACACGGAATCGGGGCTGCGTCCCGGGCGCCGGTCCGCCGAGAATCGGCGTATGACCGACGATCTCGCCGTCCGGGCGGCGGCGCTGCGCACGCTGCACCGGCCCGGTGACCCGCTGATCCTGCCCAACGCCTGGGACGCCAGCTCCGCCCGCCAGATCGCCGCCGCCGGCTTCCCGGCCGTGGCCACCAGCAGCAGCGCCGTCGCCGAGGCGCTCGGCCACGCCGACGGCGAGGCCACCCCGCCGAGGGAGATGTTCGCCGCCGTGGCCCGCCTCGCCCGCGCCGTCGCCGTCCCCGTCACCGCCGACCTGGAGCGGGGGTATGGGCTGCGCCCCGCCGAGCTGGTGGGGCGCCTGCTCGACGCCGGTGCGGTCGGGCTCAACCTGGAGGACTCCGACCCGCGTACCGGCCGGTCGGTCGACGCCGGGGCGCAGGCCGACCTGCTCGCCGAGGTCCGGGCGGCGGCCGACGCGGCCGGGGTGCCGGTGGTGCTCAACGCCCGCATCGACGTCTTCCTCGCCGGCGGCGGCGACCCCGCCGCCCTGCTCCCGGAGGCGGTCAGCCGGGCCACCCGCTACCTCGCCGCCGGCGCGGACTGCGTCTACCCGATCCTGCTCGCCGACCCGGCGATCCTGTCCGAGCTGGTGGCCGCCGTGCCCGGGGCGGTGAACGCGCTCGCCCGCCCCGGCGCCCCCACGGTGCCGGAGCTGGCCGCGCTCGGCGTGGCCCGGGTCAGCTACGGCGGTGGCCTGTACGCCGCCGCCCGCGGGCACACGCAGCGGATGCTCGACGTCGTCCGGGCCGGCGGCGATCCGTTCGCGGCGGTTCGCCCCGCCGCGTCCGGTTGACCGTCGGCCCCCGGGCCGCGAAGGTGGTCGGATGAGTGGCGCTGACGAGACCCGGGACGGGGTGTCGCTGACCAACCTCGACCAGCCGTTGTTCGACGGCGCCGACGCGACCAAGCGGGACCTGGTCGACTACCTCGACGCGGTGCACGAGCGGATCCTGCCGCAACTGCGCGGCCGGCCGCTGTCGGTGATCCGGGTCCGGCCGGGGCAGCCGCCGTTCATGCAGAAGAACCTGCCGAAGTACACGCCGGACTGGGTGGCCCGCACGCCGGTCTGGGCCGAGGCGTCGCACCGCGAGATCTCGTACGCGCTCTGCGACGACCGGCGCACCCTGCTCTGGTTCGCCAACCAGCGCGCGGTGGAGTACCACCCCACCCTGGCCACGGTCGACGACCTGCACCGCCCCACCCACCTGGTGCTGGACCTCGATCCGCGGGAGGGGGACTCCTTCGCGCTGGCGGTCGCCGCGGCACGGCTGGTCCGGCAGGCGCTCGCCGACGCGGGGCTCGCCGGCGCGGTCAAGACCAGCGGGGCCAAGGGCGTGCACGTCTTCGTACCGGTCGCGGAGGGCGCCACGGTGGAGGACATGGCCGCCGCGACCCGGGCGGTGGCGGCCCGCGCCGAACGGCTCGACCCGGCGCTGGCCACCACCGCCTTCATCCGCGAGGACCGGGGCGGCAAGGTGTTCGTCGACTCGACCCGGGCCGGCGGGGCGACCGTGGTGGCCGCCTACAGCCCCCGGCTGCGGCCGGGCGTGCCGGTCTCCTTCCCGGTCGACTGGGCCGACCTGGGCGACGTGACCCCGGCCGACTTCACCATCCGCACGGCCCCGGCGCTGACCGCCGGACGCGACCCCTGGGCCGAGCGGCTGCCCGCGCCGCAGCAGCTCCCGGCGGACCTGGTCGCGGAGGGGCACACCATCCCGGTCGCCCGGGTGCAGGCCATGCACGAGGGCAAGCGCCGGGCCCGCGCCCGCCGCGCCGCCGGCTGACGTACGCGAACAGCCCCGCCCGTCACCGGCGGCCCTGCCGGCGTCCGCCACTGTCGGCGCTGCTGGTGTCGGCCACCGGCGGCCCTGCCAGTGCCCGTCACCGCCGCCGTCGCTCGGCCCCGTCGCCTGTCGCCCGTTGCCCGCCGCCGTCGCTCGTTCCGTCGTCCGTCGCCCGTCGCCCGCCCCGGGCTACGTCGGGAGGCGACGCCCGGCCGCGCGGACGGGCGACCGGCCTGCGCCGCCGTACGTCCACAGGCGACCCCGCCTTCACGCCGTCGGGCGGCAGACGGGCCGTGGCGGCCGACCTAGCGTCGACGACGACCCAGCGGACGGCGCCGGGACGACCCGGCCGACGGCGCCGGGACGGCGTCGACGGATCGGCAGGAGGAGACATGACCCGCGACAGGCTCACCTGGACGGTGCTCGTCGTTCTGGTGTGGACGGCGATGATGTCGTTCGGCGGCGTCGCCGCCGAGACCGTGATGCTCTACCCGAACATCTTCGGGGACCCGCCGGCGTCGCTGGACCGGGCCCGCGAGTTCCTGGTGGCGGGCGGCCCGAGTGACTACTTTCCGCCGCTCGGCGCGACCGTCGTGCTCGCCTGCCTCGCCGCGGCGGTGCTGACCTGGCGCGACCGCCGGCTGCGCTGGTGGATCGCCGGCGCGGCCGTGGTCTTCGTCGCCTGCGAGTTCCTGTTCTCCGTGTTCTTCTTCTGGCCGCGCAACGAGATCATGTTCGTCGACCCGGTCGGCACACACTCACCGGAGTACCTGCGTCAGGTCGCGGCCGAGTTCGTCGCCGGGCACCGGGTGCGCCTGGTGGGCGGGGCGGTGACCGCCGCGCTGGCGTTCGTCGCGCTGCTGCGTTGGGCAGGGCGGCCCGGCGCGGAACTGGCCGACCAGGCGGGACGCGCCACGGACCCGGCCGACCAGGCGGCGTGACCCCGTTCCTGCAAGGAAGCGAACATTTCTCCGGCGATGTTGACGATCTCCTGCGGATCTCGGCGAGATGTGCAGGAGATCGCTGGTTCGGCGGTCGTGGCCCATGCCACACTTCCCGGCATTTCCCGCGCCCGTCGGAAGGACCGCACCCATGCCATCGCCGACCGCCAACGAACCCGCCCGTCTCCCGATGGACCGCCGCCGGCTGCTCGGCCTGGGCGTCGGCGCGGTCACCGCAGCGGCGACCGGCGCGACGGTCGGCGCCGCGCCCGCGACCGCCGGCCGGCCCGCACCCCGACCCGGTGGGCCCTGGTCGCCGGGGTTCGCGCTGCTGGGCGACACGCAGATCGACGTGGACCTGCCCGAGCGGACCGAGGGCGTGCGCTGGACGTACGAGCAGATCGCCGCCCGAAACCCGGAGGTCGTGTGCCACGTCGGGGACATCGTCGAGCACGGCTCCGTGGCCGAGTACGACACCTACCTCGACACCATCCCGGCGGCGCTGCGACCCCGGATCCGGCACGTGCCGGGCAACCACGACTGGCGCTGGGACAGCACGGCCGGTGAACGGTACGGGTCGTTGTTCGGGCCGAGCCGGTACTCGTTCGACCACGACGGCCTGCACTTCGTCGCGCTGGACCCGAGCCACCTGCTCCAGGAGCCGGGCGGGTTCGGCGAGTCCGGCATCCGGTGGCTGACCCGCGACCTGGACCGGGTGCCGCGCGGCGTGCCGATCGTCATGCTCTGCCACTTCCCGTTCGGCGGCGACAACTACTACGTCTCCGACCAGGAGCGGCTGCTGCGGCTGCTCGACCGCTACGACGTACGGGCCATGTTCGCCGGGCACGTGCACGCCGAGCAGGTGCAGCGCTTCAACGGGGTGACCCAGTTGGCGGTCGACGACACCCGCGGCTCGGCGATCTACTACTGGGTGCAGCGCACCGACGGGCCCGACGGCGAGGTGCTGAAGGTCACGGCCGTGCAGCGGGCCGCCGGCGGCAGCGCCGAGTCCCGCGCGGTGCTGGACATCCCGATCGCCGGCCCGCGTACCGCCGCCGCGCAGCGACCCCAGGCGATCTCGCTCGACCCGGCGGGCGCCGCGCTGGCGGTGTCCGTGCGGCTCGCCCCGCACGCCCGCACCGCCAACGTCAAGGCCCAGCTCTATCCGCAGCACACCTACGGGCTCAAGGACGACGGCCAGTGGCGCAACCTGGCCCCCGACGGGGCCGGCCGCCGCTACACCGGCGGGCTGGACCTCACGTCGCTCCCGCCCGGCGAGCACCGGATGACCGTACGGGTCACCGACGCCGACGGCGCCTGGCACGAGCAGACCCGCACCTTCGCCCTCCCCGACACCGCCCGGCGGCTGCGCTGGAGCGAGCAGCTCGGCGCGCCGGTGCAGGCCGGCCTGGCGGCCCGGGACGGCCTGCTGATCGCGGCGACCACCGGCGGGAACGTCGTCGGCGCCCGGCCCACCCGCCGGGGACTGTCCCGGCGCTGGCAGACGCGGATCGGCGCGGTGCACGGCCGGCCGGCGTTCGCCCCCGACGGCGGGACCGTCTACGTCCCCTCCGACGACCACCGCCTCCACGCCCTCGACGCGGCCACCGGCCGGCGCCGGTTCACCTACGACGCCGGTGCCCCGGTGCTCGGCAGCCCGCTGGTCACCACGGTCGACGGCCGTACCGTCGTGGTGATCTCCGCCGGCGAGACCCGGCAGGCCGTCGACGCGCGCACGGGCGACCCGGTGTGGCGGGTGGCCGGGAAGGGCATGTTCGCCGGGCGCGCCGCGAGCGACGGCACCCGGGTCTACGCCGGCGCCGGCGACGGCAACGTCTACGCCCACGACGCCCGCACCGGTGCCGTTCTCTGGTCGTTCTCCACCACCACCCGCACCACCGCCTACAGCCGCCTCATCTACGGCCCCTGGGCGGACAACCTGGAGGTGCTGCCCAACGGGCTGGTCCTGGTGTCCACCGTGGCCAGCGCGTTCGCGCTGGACCCCGCGACCGGGGAACCGCGCTGGTCGGTGGCTGGCTCCTACGTCTACGCCCCGAAGCTCGTGCTGGACGGCGGCGACGTGCTGATGTTCGACGACGGCGGTCGCACCGCCTCCCGGGTGGACCCGGCCACCGGCCAGGCCCGCTGGACAGCCGGGCTGGGCGCCCGCCCGGTCAGCACCGGCGCGGCGATCCACGACGGCGTCGCGTGGACCCCGACCACCACGGGACTGCTGGTCGGGCTCGACGTGGCCACCGGGGCCGTCCGCTCCCGGTTGCAACTGACGACCAGCGCCTACTGCTACAGCCCGCCGGTCGTCATCGGCGACCTGCTGCTGGTCGGCGACCAGGACGGTTTCCTGCACGGCCTCGCCGCCGACTGACCCCCGTAGCGGTGCGGCACCGCCGCCTGTTCGACGCGGTGCCGCCCGCCCGCACCCGGTCCGTGCCCAGCGTCCGGCCGGGTGTCCGCGCGGACGGCGGATGTGGGCGCGAGGGCGGCCCGGGTGACACCGCACCCGGGCCGCAGCAGTGCATCGCTGCGGGGAACGGCCTCGCCGCAGCCCTGGACACGGAGACGCCCGACGACACCTGTCGTCGGGCGTTTGCGTGGTCGTCGTCGTTCGAAGATCGACGGAGGGAACGGTCAACCTCGGATGAGCGAGGTGTTGACTGGTGTGGTGTGGTGCCCCCGGCAGGATTCGAACCTGCGCCCCCGCCTCCGGAGGGCGGTGCTCTATCCCCTGAGCTACGGGGGCTCAGCGACTGGAGAAGACTAGCAAACGTCCCCCCGGAACGCCGAATCGGTATCCGGCGCGCGCCCTCGTGTCGCCCCGCCCTGCTGGTGTCGTTCGCCGGAGGACCGGTGACGGGTGCCGCCCTGTTCCACCTGCGCCGGACGCCGCTGCCGGAGAGCCCTCCGGCCGGCACGAGTGGAACCTCACGGGTGTCTCCGGGCACCGGATACACCCCTGACGTTCCACTCGCTGATGCCGCTCGCGGATGCGGCCGGCTGGTGCGGGGACGGGCGCGGGTGGTCAGGCGGCGACGGCGCGGCCGCAGCTCGGCAGCGGGTGCAGCACGATGCGGCGGGGCAGGCGCCGGGGCCACTCGTTGCGGGGCCAGGAGCCGTCGACGATCAGGTGCACGGTCCGCTGCTCCTCGCCGCTGAGCCGCAGCACGAAGTCGCGCGGGAGCGGCGGGTCGACCGACGGGGTGGTGATCATGAAGCGCACCCGGCCGCGGGAGGAGACGGCGGAGATGACGTCCGCCGCGGGCATCGTGCCCCGCAGGCGTACGCGGCCGATCCAGTAGACCTCGGCGAGGTGCTCCTGCGCCGCCCGGGTGATGGCCGGGTAGTCGCTGCGCACCCAGCGTTCCACCGCGCCGACGCAGAGGCCGCAGGCCCGTTCCCGGGGCTCCCGGGGGCCCAGCCCCCAGGCCCGCAGGTACGCGCCCACCGCCCCGGCGTCCATGGACGGCTCGAAGCGGTGCTGGATGAGGGTGTGCAGGCTCTGCCGCGTCCACAGCTCCTCGTCCAGGCCCAGCTCGTCGGGATGGACGCCCCGCAGGACGTCGATGAGTTCGAGCTCCTGTTCGCGGCTGAGCGTTCCCGGCTCGCCCTGCCGCTGTCCGCGACGGACGGCTGCCACCGCCCCGTCACCGCCGATGGTGTGGCGCCGGCACCAGCTGGTGACCGAACGCCGTGCGTCTCTCAGTGCAACCCCCACGTCCTGCGCAACGAGCCCGAATCGCAACTGGTCACGATATGTGTGGAGAAAACTCTCTTAGTGTCGCAATGGGGTAGATGGTGCATGACGTCGCTTACCGCTCAAAGCGGACAGGGGTGCGGGGTGGCCGGCTCCCTGAGGGGGGCCGGGATGGCGAGAGGTCCGCGTCGGCCGGGTGAAACGGCGGCGACGCGGACCTCTCGACGGGCGACGGTGCGGCGGCGGGTCAGCCGCCCAGCCGCTTCAGCGCGTTCTGGAGATTGGTGAGGTCGTTGCGCTGGGTGTTCTTCATGGTCTGCGCGGTCCTGACGACGTCGGGCTCGTCGCTGACGTCGAGGATGCCGTCGATCATGTGGATGCCGCCCAGGTGATGCTTGATCATCAGTTGCAGGAAGAGGACGTCCAGCTCCCGGCCCTCGGCCGCGTGCAGCTTCGCCATCTCCTCGGGGGTGGCCATGCCCGGCATGAGGCCGTTCCTGACCAGGCCGGGGCCGTCGGACATCCACGACATCGGCGGCTCGCTGCCCGCCGGGTCGAGCCCCCACGAGCGCAGCCACGTGTGCATGGTGCCGATCTCGCCCTGCTGGGAGGTGGCGATGTCGCCGCCGATGCTGCGGACCTCCGGGTCGCTGCCCTCGTCGAAGGCGACCAGGCCCATCTCCACCGCCTGCGCGTGGTGGGTCAGCATGTCCCGGGCGAAGCCCGCCTCCGGCGAGGCGTCGCCCGGCCGGGTGAGCCGGGGGGTCAGCATGCCACCGGCGTACCCGAGGAGCAGCCCGACCACGACGGCCAGGGCCAGCGCGGCCGTGCCCCAGCGGGCCGGCGACCGCCGTTCCTCCGGAGCCGGGCTGGCCGGCTCGCTGGTCGCGGTCATGGTCGGGATGCTCATCGCTCTCCTCAGCCCTGCGGCATCTGCTGGGCGTCGTCGCGCGGCGTGGTGCCGGTGGCGGTGATGCCCTGGCTGCACAGCGCGGTCGGCCCCTCGATCGAGGCGTTGACCCGCAGCGTCTTGATGAACTCGTCGATGCGGCCGTCGTCGGCGTTGTCGACCTTGAGCTGGTAGCCCCACGCCTGGAGCGAGATCGGCTTGTCCAGCCCCTCGAACGGGCTGAGCATCAGCTTCTCCTTGCCCCGCACCTTGTCGGCGAGCTTCGTCACCTGGTCGGCGGCCAGGTCCGGACGGTAGGTGATCCAGACCGTGCCGTGCTCCAGGCTGTGCACCGCGTGCTCGTTGGCGATCTGGGCGGGGTAGACGTCGCCCATGCAGTTCTGCCAGGCCGCGTTGTGGGGGCCGGCCACCGGCGGGAGCACCGTGTAGGTGAGGGGCCCCGTCTTGTGGTTGCCGCCGGACACGAGGTCCTTGTCCTTCTCGCGGAAGTTGACGATGCCGTCGATCGCGTCCGCCCGGTCCTCCCAGGGCTTGGCGCCCTGGAACGTCGCCCAGGCGCCGTAGCCGATGATCGCCACGGCCAGCACACCCACGGCGACGAAGAGCGCGATCGGCCCCCATGAGCGGCCCTGGCTCACCTTCACCGGGGTGATGGGCTTGCGGCCCTTGCCCCCGGCGCCGGGGCGGGTGCCCGTCGGCTTGCCGGACCCGGCCTTGGCGCCGGTGGACCCGGTCTTCGCGCCGGTGGAACCGGGCTTGGCGCCGCCGGACCCGGTCTTGGCGCCTGCTGCCGGCCGGCCCGCTGCCGGCTTCTTGCCGGTGCTGACCACGTTCGGGCGCCGCTCGGGGCCGCCACCCGGTGTGCTGATGCTCATCGTGCCTCGTCAGGTCGGTCGGTCAGGGGATCCGGCGGGCCGGTCTCACACACTGGGTCGCCGCCGCGGGTGCCGAGTCTACCCCCGATAACATGGATCAGTGACTCCCGCAGAACTCGCCGAGGTCGTCCTATCCGCAGCCCACGCCGTCTTCACCGAGCGTGGCCTGGACCGCTCCGCCCTGCCGGAGCGGACGGCGGTCGAGCGACCTCGCAGCCCCGAGCACGGCGACTACGCCTCCACGCTGGCCCTCCAGCTCAGCAAGAAGGTGGGCGTCCCGCCGCGCGAGCTGGCCACGGCCCTCGCCGAGCAGCTCGGCCGGGCCCCGGGGGTCAAGTCGGTGGAGATCGCCGGCCCGGGCTTCCTCAACATCCGGCTCGACGCGGCCGCCGCCGGCCAGCTCGCCCGCACGATCGTCGAGGCGGGCGAGGCGTACGGGCGCAGCGACCGGCTCGCCGGGCAGCGGATGAACCTGGAGTTCGTCTCGGCGAACCCGACCGGCCCGGTGCACATCGGCGGCGTCCGCTGGGCGGCCGTCGGCGACGCGCTGAGCCGGCTCCTGCGCGCCACCGGCGCCGAGGTCGGGACGGAATACTACTTCAACGACGCGGGCTCCCAGATCGACCGGTTCGCCCGGTCGCTGCTCGCCGCCGCCAAGGGCGAGCCGGCCCCCGAGGACGGGTACGCCGGTGCGTACATCAGCGAGATCGCCGACGCCGTCCGGGGTGCCCGACCCGACGTGCTGGAGCTGGACGACGCCGCCGCCCAGGAGGTCTTCCGGGTCGAGGGCGTGCAGCTCATGTTCGCCGAGATCAAGTCCTCGCTGCGCGGCTTCGGGGTGGAGTTCGACACCTACTTCAACGAGAAGGACCTGCACGACCGGGGGGAGCTGGACCTGGCCCTCCAGCGGCTGCGTGACCAGGGCCACCTCTACGAGTCGGACGGCGCGACCTGGCTGCGCACCACCGACTTCGGCGACGACAAGGACCGGGTGCTGCGCAAGTCCAACGGCGAGTGGACCTACTTCGCCGCCGACTGCGCCTACTACCTCGACAAGCGGGAGCGCGGCTTCGACCGCGTCGTGATCATGCTGGGCGCCGACCACCACGGCTACATCGGCCGGATGAAGGCGATGGCCGCCTGCTTCGGCGACGACCCGGAGCGCAGCCTGGAGATCCTGATCGGCCAGCTGGTCAACCTGGTCCGCGACGGTGCCCCGGTCCGGATGAGCAAGCGGGCCGGCACGGTGGTGACCCTGGAGGACCTGGTCGACGCGATCGGCGTGGACGCCTCCCGCTACGCGCTCGCCCGCTACTCCAGCGACTCCCCGATCGACATCGACGTCGAGCTGTGGACCCGGGCCACCCGCGACAACCCGGTCTACTACGTGCAGTACGTGGCGGCCCGGACGGCCAGCGTGGGCCGCAACGCCGCCGAGGTGGGGCTGACCCGGGGCGACGCCGAGGCGTTCCGCCCCGACCTGCTCGGCCACGAGAAGGAGAACGAGCTGCTCAAGGCGCTCGCCGAGTTCCCCGCCGTGGTCGCTGCGGCGGCCGAGCTGCGCGGCCCGCACCGGGTGGCCCGCTACCTGGAGGAGCTGGCCGGGGCCTACCACCGGTTCTACGACGAGTGCCGGATCCTGCCGCGCGGCGACGAGGAGACCACCGACCTGCACCGGGCCCGGCTCTGGCTGAACGACGCCACCCGCACCGTGATCGCCAACGGCCTGCGCCTGCTGGGCGTCTCGGCCCCGGAAAGGATGTAGGAGCGGTAATGCGTGCTCACGAGGCCGGTGCGCTGCACGGTGACATCGGCAGCCGGGGGCCGTCCTGGCTGCGTACCCCGGTCGACGTCAACGCCCTGGTGCCGCAGCTGTGGCCGCGCAACGTCACCCGCGACGGCGACGGCGTGCTCGCCGTGGCCGGCCTCGGCGTCCGCGACCTCGCGGCCGAGTTCGGCACCCCGGTGTACGTCCTCGACGAGGACGACCTGCGGTCCCGGGCCCGGGACTTCCGCACCGCCTTCGACGGCGTCGACGTCTACTACGCCGGCAAGGCCTTCCTCTGCCGGGCCGTGGTCCGGATGATCGCCGAGGAGGGCCTGCACCTCGACGTGTGCACCGGGGGCGAGCTGGCCACCGCGCTGTCGGCCGGGATGCCGCCCGAGCGGATCGGCTTCCACGGCAACAACAAGTCGGTGACCGAGCTGAGCCGGGCGCTCGACGCCGGGGTCGGCCGGATCATCCTCGACTCGTTCGACGAGATCGGCCGCCTCACCGCGCTCGCCCGTGAGCGGGGCGTGCGCCCCCGGGTGATGATCCGGGTCACCGTCGGCGTCGAGGCGCACACCCACGAGTTCATCGCCACCGCGCACGAGGACCAGAAGTTCGGCTTCTCCCTCGCGGGCGGGGCGGCGGCCGAGGCGGCCTTCCGGGTGCTCGACGAGGGCGTGCTGGAGCTGCGCGGCCTGCACTCGCACATCGGCTCGCAGATCTTCGACGCCAGCGGCTTCGAGGTCTCCGCCCGCCGGGTGCTCGGCCTCCAGGCGCAGATCCGCGACGCGCGCGGGGTGGAGCTGCCCGAGCTGGACCTCGGCGGTGGCTTCGGCATCGCGTACACGACGCAGGACGACCCGGCCGCCCCGCAGGACCTCGCGAAGCGGCTGCGCCGGATCGTCGAGGCCGAGTGCGCCGCCGAGCGGCTGGCGGTCCCGCACCTGTCGATCGAGCCGGGGCGGGCGATCGTCGGGCCGGCCGTGTTCACCCTCTACGAGGTCGGCACGGTCAAGTCCGTGCCGGTAGGCACTGGTGGTGACGGAGCGGACGGGCGTCGTGCCTACGTGAGCGTCGACGGCGGGATGAGCGACAACATCCGCACCGCGCTCTACGACGCGTCCTACTCCGCGACGCTGGCGTCCCGGGCGTCGACCGGCGAGCCGATGCTCGCCCGCGTGGTGGGAAAGCATTGTGAGTCCGGGGACATCGTGGTGAAGGATGAATTCCTGCCCGCCGACGTGCAGCCCGGAGATCTTGTCGCGGTGCCGGGCACCGGTGCCTACTGCCGGAGCATGGCCAGCAACTACAACCACGTGCCCCGCCCCCCGGTGGTCGCGGTGCGCGACGGCCAGGCGCGCCTGATCGTCCGGCGGGAGACCGAAGAGGACCTGCTGGCATTGGACGTGGGTTGACATCCTCCGCCGCCCTGATGGGCGGGGGCTCCTTCGGTCGCCCGAAGGTGTTCCTGCTTCGTCGCCGACTGCCCGTAGGGAGAATCCCGTGAGGTGTTACGTCAGCTCGACAGGCGTTTTACCTCTCCGCAAGCCCTGCGGCGAGAATGTTGTTGGCGGCGTTGACGTCCCGGTCGTGCGTGGTGTCGCAGCTGGGGCACGTCCAGACGCGGACGCCGAGGGTGAGTTTGGTGTTGATGCGTCCGCACGCCGAGCAGGTCTTCGACGACGGGTAGAACCGGTCGATGGCGATCACGGTGCGGCCGTACCAGGCTGCCTTGTACTCCAGCATGTTGCGCAGTTCCGACCAGGCCGCATCGGAGATGGCCCGGGCCAGCCGATGGTCGCGAAGCATGTTGCGTACGGTGAGATCCTCGATCATGACCGTTTGGTTCTCGCGGATGAGTCGAGTGCTCAGCTTGTGCAGATGATCGCGTCGCCGGTTGGCGATGCGGGCATGGATACGGGCCACCTTGACACGGGCCTTGGCCCGGTTCGCGGACCCCTTTTCCTTACGGGACAGGTTCCGCTGCGCTATGGCCAGCTTCCGCCGCTCGACGCGCGCGTGACGCGGGTTGGTGACCTTATCTCCGGTGGAAAGGGTCACCAGGCTGGTGAGGCCGGCGTCCACACCGACCACGCTGGACGAGGGCGGCAGCGGCACGACGGTCGGGTCTTCCACCAGCAGGGACACGAAACAGCGACCGGCCGTGTCTCGGGACACCGTCACCGTGGACGGATTCGCGCCTTCGGGCAGGGGCCGGGACCACACGACAGCCAGCGGCGCGTGCATTTTCGCCAAGGTGAGCCGACCGTCGCGCCAGCGAAACGCCGACCGGGTGTACTCCGCCGACGCGCGCGATTTGCGCTTGGACTTGAATCGAGGGTATCGGGCGCGCTTGTCCCAGAAGGCGGCGAAAGCGCTTTGCAGATGTCGCAGCGTCTGCTGCAACGGCACCGACGACACCTCGTTGAGGAACGCCAGGTCGTCGGTGCGTTTCCAATCCGTCAGCCACGCCGAGGACTGCACGTAGCTGGTGCGCTGCCGGTCGTTGGCCCATGCCCGGGTGCGCGCTGCCAACGCCCGGTTGTAGACCAGACGCACGCATCCGAACGTCCGGTTCAACTGTTCGGTCTGCTCAGGGGATGGATAAAAGCGGTACTTGTACGCCCGCTTCACTACCTCACCCACGCCTCATATCTTACCGGTCTGAGAACACTCACCGAGGGGAGGGAGCGGCGTTTCCTCCCCTGCCTGGAGGCCGGGGTATCCACGCCGCGACACCGATGACATCACCTGTGCGCCTGGCACTGCTCGGCTGCGGCACGGTCGGTAGCGAGGTGGTCCGGCTGCTGCACGAGCAGGCGGCCGACCTCGCCGCCCGGATCGGCGCCCCGCTGGAGATCGCCGGCATCGCCGTACGCCGTCTCGGCCGCGACCGGGGCGAGCTGCCCGTCGACCCGACCCTGTTCACCACCGACGCGCTGGGGCTGATCAAGCGCGACGACGTGGACGTGGTCGTCGAGGTGGTCGGCGGCATCGAGCCGGCGCGGGGCTGGCTGGTGGAGGCGCTGCGGGCCGGCAAGAGCGTGGTCACGGCCAACAAGGCGCTGCTCGCCGAGGACGGCGCCGCCCTGCACGACGCGGCGGCCGAGGGCGGCGGCGACCTCTACTACGAGGCGTCCGTGGCGGGGGCGATCCCGCTGCTGCGCCCGCTGCGCGAGTCGCTGCACGGCGACCGGATCAACCGGGTCACCGGCATCGTCAACGGCACCACCAACTTCATCCTCTCCGCCATGGACGCCACCGGCGCCGGCTTCGCGGAGGCGCTGGAGGAGGCCACCGAGCTGGGCTACGCCGAGGCCGACCCGACCGCCGACGTGGAGGGCTTCGACGCGGCGGCCAAGGCGGCCATCCTCGCCTCGCTGGCCTTCCACACCCGGGTCGGCGCGGCCGACGTGCACCGCGAGGGCATCACCGAGGTCACGGCGGCCGACGTGGCCAGCGCCAAGGCGATGGGCTGCACCATCAAGCTGCTCTGCATCGCCGCCCGGGGCGCCGACGCCGCCGGCCGGGAGACGGTCAGCGTGCGGGTGCACCCGGCGATGATCCCGCTGGGCCACCCGCTGGCCAGCGTCGGCGACGCGTTCAACGCGGTCTTCGTCGAGGCCGAGGCGGCCGGGCCGCTGATGTTCTACGGCCGGGGCGCGGGCGGCGCGCCGACGGCCAGTGCGGTGCTGGGCGACGTGGTGGCGGTCTCCCGCAACCGGCTCGCCGGGGTGCGGTCGGCCAGCGAGAGCGCGTACGCCGACCTGCCGGTGCGGCCCATGGGGGAGGCGCTGACCCGCTACCACATCAGCCTCGACGTGGCCGACCGTCCGGGTGTGCTGGAGGCGGTGGCCGGCGTGTTCGCCCGGCACGACGTGTCGATCGCCACCGTGCGGCAGGGCCCGGCGGGCGGCGGCGCGACCGGCCGGGGCGAGGACGCCGACCTGGTGATCGTCACCCACGTGGCGCCGGACGCGGCGCTCGCCGCCACCGTGCGGGAGCTGCGCGGGCTGGACATCGTCCGCTCCGTGGCGAGCGTGCTGCGGGTCGAGGGCGGGCTCTGAGCGGTCCGCCCGCGGGGCCCCGGTGACGGGAGCGGGCCGGCCCGCGACCGCCGGCGGTGCGGGTCGGGCGTGCCTGGGCCCGTCCGCTGTCCCGGCCCGGCGGGGCGAGCGCTTCCGCGTCTCGCCTGATGGTTAACTGCGGGTGCGCCGGCGGGCACACGGCGAGACTGGTCCAGGCTGGAGGCGTGCCCGACTCGGCGGGACGGTAGAGGCGAGGGAGAACGACATGTGGCGGGGTCTGATCGACGCGTACCGGGACCGGCTGCCGGTCACCGACGCCACCCCGGTCGTGACCCTGCACGAGGGGAACACGCCGCTGCTGCCCGCGCCGGTGCTCTCCGCCCGGCTCGGCTGCGACGTGCACCTGAAGGTGGAGGGCGCCAACCCGACCGGCTCGTTCAAGGACCGGGGCATGACCCTCGCGGTCTCCAAGGCGGTCGAGGCCGGCAACAAGGCGATCATCTGCGCCTCCACCGGCAACACCAGCGCCTCCGCGGCGGCGTACGCGGCCCGCGCCGGCCTGACCTGCGCGGTGCTCGTGCCGCAGGGCAAGATCGCGCTGGGCAAGCTGGCCCAGGCGCTCGTGCACGGGGCGAAGCTGCTCCAGGTCACCGGCAACTTCGACGACTGCCTGTCGCTGGCCGCCAAGCTCGCGCAGGACTACCCGGTCGCCCTGGTCAACTCGGTCAACATCGACCGGCTGCACGGCCAGAAGACGGCCGCGTTCGAGATCGTCGAGGCGTTGGGTGACGCGCCCGACATCCACTGCCTGCCGGTCGGCAACGCCGGCAACGTCTCGGCCTACTGGATGGGCTACTCGGAGGAGCTGCGGGACGGCAACGCCACCCGGGCCCCGAAGATGTACGGCTTCCAGGCCGCCGGCGCCGCCCCGATCGTCACCGGGGAGGTGGTCCGCGAGCCGTCCACGATCGCCACCGCCATCCGGATCGGCAACCCGGCGAGCTGGACCAGGGCGCTCGACGCCCGGGACTCCTCGGGCGGGCTGATCGCCGCCGTCACCGACCGGGAGATCCTGGCCGCGTACCGGCTGCTCGCCCGCGAGGTCGGGGTCTTCGTCGAGCTGGGCAGCGCGGCCAGCGTGGCCGGCCTGCTCCAGCAGGCCGCCGCCGGTCGGGTCCCGGCCGGCTCGACGGTGGTCTGCACGGTCACCGGCCACGGCCTGAAGGACCCGGAGTGGGCGATCTCCACCGCGCCCGTGCCCACCACCATCGCCAACGACGCGCTGGCCGCCGCCCGCTGCCTCGACCTCGCCTGAGCCGCGAGCGGGATCGGCCTCGCCTGAGCCGCCGGCGGATCGGCGCCGGCGGAGGTCGACAGGAGGAAAATCGGGGTGGCGCAGGCGAGTCCTGTGCATCGGACTGGGGCAGGGCCGACCGGGGCCGGTCGGGCCGGGTGGGGGAGAATCCGTACCCCCGCCAATCGCCTTTTCCAGGAGTGAGTCACGCCGATGTCGCTGCTCGCCAGATTCAGCCTCGCCAACCGAGGGCTGATCGCCCTCATCGCGGTGGTGACCACGCTGTTCGGGGCGTTCGCCGTACCGTCACTGAAGCAGCAACTCCTGCCGTCGCTGGAGTTCCCGGCGGCCTTCATCGTGGCGGTCTATCCCGGCGCCGGGCCCGAGGTCGTCGAGTCGCAGGTCACCGAGCCGATCGAGAACGCCCTCCAGGGCATCCCCGGGCTGGACCAGGTCACCTCGACCTCCCGCGAGGGCTCCACGACCGTCCAGGTCCAGTACGAGTTCGGCACCGACCTGGACGACGTGGTCAACAAGATGCAGACCGCGCTCAACCGGATCGACGCGCAGCTGCCCGAGGGAGTCGACCCGCAGGTCATCGCCGGCAGCACCGACGACCTGCCCGCGGTGGTGCTCGCCGCCTCCGGCGGTGACGACCAGCGCGTCCTCGCGGAGAAGCTGCGCGCCACGGTGGTGCCCGAGCTGGAGGCGATCGAGGGGGTGCGGACGGTCGACCTGACCGGCGCCCGCGACGACGTCGTGGTGGTCACCCCGGACCCGGCCAAGCTGGCGGCGGCGAAGCTCCAGCCGACCGCCCTCGGCGCGGCGTTGAAGACCAACGGCGTGACGGTGCCGGCCGGCGCGGTGACCGACGGCACCCGCGCGCTCCCGGTGCAGGTCGGCACCCGGCTCGCCACGCTGGACGACCTCCGGGGCGTCGTGGTCGCGCCGGCGACGGGCCGGGCGGCCCCGGTCCGCCTCGGCGACGTGGCCACCGTCGAGCAGCAGCTCGCCCCGGCCACCGCGATCACCCGCACCAACGGCAAGGACAGCCTGGGCATCGCGGTCACCGCATCCCCGGACGGCAACGCCGTGGAGATCTCCCACGAGATCCGGGACCGCCTCGCCGACCTGCGGGAGGCCTCCGGCGCCGAGCTGACCGTCGTCTTCGACCAGGCGCCCTTCGTCGAGAAGTCGATCGAGAGCCTGACCACCGAGGGCCTGCTGGGCCTGGTCATGGCCGTCATCGTCATCCTGGTCTTCCTGCTGTCGGTGCGCTCCACCGTGGTCACCGCGGTCTCCATCCCGCTCTCGGTGGTGGTCGCCCTGATCGCCCTCTGGATCGGCGACTACTCGCTCAACCTGCTCACCCTCGGCGCGCTCACCATCGCGGTCGGCCGGGTGGTCGACGACTCGATCGTCGTGCTCGAGAACATCAAGAGACACCTGGAGTACGGCGAGCCGAAGCGGCAGGCGATCCTCGCCGCCGTCCGCGAGGTGGCCGGCGCGGTGACCGCGTCCACCCTCACCACGGTCGCCGTCTTCGCGCCGATCGCCCTGGTGGGCGGCTTCGTCGGGCAGCTCTTCGCGCCGTTCGCGATCACCGTCACGGTGGCCCTGCTCGCCTCGCTGCTGGTCTCGCTGACCGTCATCCCGGTGCTCGCGTACTGGTTCCTGAAGCCGCCGAGCGGCACGGCGGACGACGCCGAGGTGCGTCGGGCGGCCGAGGAGAAGGAGCTGCGCAACCCGTTGCAGCGGGCGTACCTGCCGGTGATCGGGTTCGCCACCCGCAAGCGGGCCACCCGGTGGATCACGCTGGGGCTCGGCGTGCTCGTGCTGTTCGGCACCTTCGGCCTGTCCCGCCAGCTGGAGACCAACTTCATCGACGACTCCGGCCAGGACACCCTGAGCATCACCCAGGAGCTGCCGGCGGGCACCGGCCTGCTCGGCACCGACGCGGCGGCCAAGCAGATCGAGGCGGTGCTGGAGCGCACCGAGGACGTCGAGACGTACCAGGTCACGGCGGGCGGCGGGGACAACCCGTTCGGCGGCGGCGGCAACAACGTCGCCAACTGGTCGCTGGCCCTCGGTGACGGGACCGACGCCCAGGAGATGCGGGAGAAGCTGCGCCGGGAGTTCGACGCGCTGGGCCCGGCCGTCGGTGAGGTCAGCTTCGGCGCCGGCCAGGGCGGGGCGGCGGCCAACCAGATCGAGGTGGTCGTCCAGGGCACCGACCCGGAGGCGCTGACCCGGGCCGCCGAGGAGGTCCGGTCGGCGATGGCCGGGCTGGCGGGCGTCGAGGACGTCTCCACCAGCCTCGCCACCCGGGTGCCGCGCGTCGACGTCACCGTCGACCGGGTCGCCGCCGGCCGGGTCGGGCTCACCGAGGCCGCCGTCGGCCAGGTGGTGGCCCAGGCGTTCCGGGGTTCGCCCCTGGGGCAGGTCACGCTCGACGACGGGCAGCGGGACGTGGTGCTGCGGTTCGCGGGCAAGCCGCCGACCACGGTGGAGGAACTGCGCGCGATGCCGGTCGGGCCGGTGAAGCTCGACGACATCGCCGACGTCACCCAGACCGAGGGCCCGCAGCAGGTGAGCCGGATCGACGGCGAGCGCAGCGTCTCCGTCACCGGTACGGCCACCGGCTCGAACCTCGGCGCCATCACGCAGGAGCTGCAGAAGAAGCTGGACGGCATCGATGTGCCGGGGGCGACCTTCGCCATCGGCGGCGTCAGCGCCGACCAGGAGGAGGCCTTCGCCGACCTGGGCCTGGCCGTGCTCGCCGCCATCGCGATCGTCTTCCTGATCATGGTGGCGACGTTCCGGAGCCTGGTCCAGGCGCTGATCCTGTTGATCTCCATTCCGTTCGCGGCGACCGGCGCGATCGGCCTGCTGCTGGTCACCGGCACCCCGATGGGTGTGCCGGCGCTGATCGGCGTGCTCATGCTGGTCGGCATCGTGGTGACAAACGCGATCGTGCTGCTGGATCTCGTCAACCAGTACCGGGCCCAGGGCATGGGGGTCCAGGAGGCGGTGGTCGAGGGCGGCCGGCGCCGGCTGCGGCCGATCCTGATGACGGCGATCGCCACCATCTTCGCGCTGCTGCCGATGGCGCTCGGCCTCACCGGGGAGGGCGGCTTCATCTCCAAGCCGCTGGCGATCGTGGTGATCGGCGGGCTGCTCAGCTCGACGCTGCTCACCCTGATCCTGGTGCCGACGCTCTATGCCATGGCGGAGAACACCAAGGAGTCGTTCCGCGCCCGCCGGGCCCGCCGCTCCGGCGGGGTGGCCCCGGCCACCGGCACGGGCGACGGCGAGCCGGCCGGCGACGACGGTGGGGCGCCCGCCGCCGAGCCGGTCCCGGTGCCCGCCGGGGGCGCCCCGTCCACCGCCGGCACGGAGGCCACCGACGCCCCGGCGTCCCGGCCGACGCCGTCGGGCGCGCTGGTGGACGGCACCGACCAGTTCGAGGTGCTGCGGCTGCCGAAGAGCCGCACGTCCCCGCTGCCGCCGGCCGAGTAACGGCAGTGCGCGAACACCCCCGACGGGTCCCACCCGCCGGGGGTGTTCGCGTTCGGTCAGGTACCCGCCGTACGCCTGGCCCGCCGGTCACCGCCCGGTAGGGTCCCGAACGTGCCGTCCACCGTCTCGGTCCTCACCCACAACCGCAACTTCCGCAATCTGTTCCTCGCCGAGCTGGTGGTCTTCGGCGCCGACTGGTTCGTCATGGTGCCGCTGCTGGTGCTGCTGCCGGACCTGACCGGCAGCGGCGTGTGGGGCGCGCTGGTGCTCGCCGTCGACACCGGGATCGTGGCGCTGCTGCTGCCGTACACGGGCACGATCGCGGACCGGTTCGACCGGCGCAAGATCATGATCATCTCGAACGTCGCGGCACTGTTCGGCGTGCTGCTGCTGCTCGGCGTCCGCAGCGCGGAGACCGCCTGGCTGGCGATGGCCGGGATCGGTGTCGTGGCGGTCGCCAAGGCGTTCTACTCCCCGGCGGCCCAGGCGGCCCTGCCCAACGTGCTCGACCCCGACGAGCTGGCCGCCGGCAACGCCGTCGCGGGCTCGGCCTGGGGCACCATGACCGTCGTCGGCGCCTCCCTGGGTGGCGTGCTCAGCGCCGCCGTCGGCCCGTACGCCTGCTTCTGGGTGGCGGCGGTGGGCCTGGTGGTCGCCGCGGGCCTGGCCACGCTGATCCGCCGGCCGTTGCAGGCGCCCCGCGACGCGGAGCTGCCCGTGCAGCGGACCTGGCCGGCGATCCGGGAGGCGCTTGGCTACATCGGGCACCGGCCGAGGGTGCTGGCGCTGGTCACCGTGAAGTCGGCGGTGGGCCTCGGCAACGGCGTGCTGACGGTGTTCCCGCTGCTCGCGGCGGTGTACGGCGTGGGTCCCGTCGGCACCGGGCTGCTCTTCGCGGTCCGCGGGGCGGGGGCGCTCGTCGGGCCGATCCTGATGCGCCGGGTGCTGACCAACCGCGCCTGGCTGCTGCCCGGGCTGGCGCTGTCGATGTCCCTCTACGGCCTGGCCTACCTCGGCACCTCGGTCGCCAACTGGTTCCCGCTGGTGCTGGCCCTGGTCTTCGTCGCCCACTTCGCCGGCGGCAGCAACTGGGTGATGTCGAACTTCGCCCTGCAGGGGGAGGTGCCGGACCGGCTGCGGGGCCGCGTCTTCGCCACCGACATGATGCTGGCGACGCTCGCCGTCTCGGTCAGCCAGCTCGCCGTGGCCGCAGTGGTGGACACCGTGGACGAGCGGGTGGTGCTGGCCAGCTGCGGCCTCGTCACGGTGGTCTACGCGGTCGGCTGGCGGATCGCCACCCGCCGGCTCTCGCTCACGGACCCGGCCGCGCAACCGGCCCCGAGCGCCGCCCGCTGACGGCGGCGGCCGGCCCGAGCGCCGCGCGCTCGCACACGCCGCCCGCCGACTCCGAGCGCCGCGCGCTCGCGCCGCCCGCCGTCCCGCCCGGCGGTCAGGGCTGGTCCGTCCCGGCGCCCGTCGGCGTGTCCGGCCGGGATCGACCGCCCCACTGCGCCGGCACGTCGGCCCCGCCCTCCACGGTCCACCCCGGGTCGGTCGGCGGCACCGGCTGGGCGACGGGCCCCGGCGCGGTGGTCGGCACCGGCCCGCCGCCGGCGAGCGGCCGTCCGCCGAACGGGCCGGCCTCCGCGCCGCCCGCCCGCCGCCCGACCAGCACCGCCGCGATCAGCAGACCCGTCCCGATCGGGTACGCCAGGGCCTGCACCCCGCCGTAGGCCAGGTTCATGAGCCGGAAGTTCGAATATCCCCAGTCGAAACTGAACGCGCGGGACAGCAGCAGGATCCAGGCCACGTTGAACAGTGCGCTGCCCAGCAGCACGCCGAGCCCGGACAGCGCCAGCAGCCGGGGCTTCCGGGGCAGCCGCCCCCCAGCCGTCGCGGCCAGTACGAGCCCGACCAGCAGCACCAGCACCGTGGGCGCCTCGAAGACGACCGTCCTCGCCAGGTACTCGAATTCGCGCATTCCCGCCTCCAGCCGCCGTCGGTCGGGCCAGGCTAACGGACCGGCGGCGCCACCACCGTCCGGTGACGAGGCCGTCGGGCCCGGTCCCATCCGGCGGGCGGCGATCCGCCCCGTCGGTGCGCAGCCCTACCATGAGCCCGTGCCGACGAACTTCATCTCCGGCCCGGTCCGGGTCCGGGTCCCCGCCACCAGCGCCAACCTGGGGCCGGGGTTCGACGCCCTGGGGCTCGCCCTGGCGCTGCACGACGACGTGGCCGCCGAGGTGACGGCGGGGGGCGTCACGGTGACCGTGGCCGGGCAGGGCGCCGGGGAGTTGCCGGCCGACGACCGGCACCTGGTCGTCCGCGCCATGCGGGCGGCCTTCGACGGGCTCGGCGGGCAGCCGCCCGGGCTGGCGGTGGAGTGCGTCAACCGCATCCCGCAGGCCCGTGGGCTGGGTTCCTCGTCCGCGGCGATCGTCGCCGGCGTGCTGCTGGCCCGTGCGCTGGTCACCGACGGC
Source organism: Micromonospora sp. AMSO12t (assembly GCF_008806585.1). NCBI lineage: Bacteria > Bacillati > Actinomycetota > Actinomycetes > Micromonosporales > Micromonosporaceae > Micromonospora > Micromonospora sp. AMSO12t. Next base: position 28,965 of record NZ_WAAS01000013.1, on the reverse strand, counting down.
GAGACCCGGCTCGACGACGCCGCCGCGCTGCGCCTCGCCGCCGAGATCGAGGGCCATCCGGACAACGTGGCGCCGTGCCTGCTCGGCGGCTTCACCCTGGCCTGGACGGAGCCCTCCGGCGCCCGGGCGGTGTCGCTGCCGGTCGCCGACGGCGTACGCCCGACGGTCTTCGTGCCGGCGGAGCGTGGCCTGACGGCCACCGCGCGGGCCGCGCTGCCGGCCACCGTGCCCCACGGCGACGCGGCGCTGAACGCGGGCCGCGCCGCGCTGCTGGTGCACGCGCTGACCGCCGACCCGAATCTGCTGCTGCCGGCCACGGTCGACCGGCTGCACCAGGACTACCGCGCCGACGGCATGCCGGGAAGCGCCGCCCTGGTGAAAGCGCTGCGTGAGGCCGGTGTGGCCGCCGTGGTCAGTGGTGCGGGCCCGACCGTCCTGGCCCTGACCGGCCCGCCCGAGGGCTTCGACCCGGGAACAGGCTGGGAGGTCTGGCGGTTGGATCCAGACGGGCGCGGAGCACAGGTTGCCCGGGGTAGACTGGGACACGCAGAGCGGGACCCTGTTGCCGCAGGTCGGAAGAGTTGATTACGCTCTAGACTTAGCACAGCCGCGAAGCATGCGATCTCCCTGCGGGTCGGCGCACCCCCGAAGCTCTCGGCGGTCAGCCCGTCACCCCTGCCTAGGCCCACGCCGCACCGCAGTCTTCACAGGTCGCCGCAGACGGCGAGACCTGCTCACCGACCTTCGGTGAGTCGGGAAACCGACCGGCTGCTGTGTCACAGACTCCCGCGACGCGTCCATGCGAGGCGGGTGCACCGAGGCCGCCCGGCCACCTTGTTTTCGACTCCGGGCAGTCCCGGCCTATCGAGGGAAGGAATCCATTGAGCGACACCACCGACGTGACGTCGGATGTTTCCAACGTCGCTGGCGATGCCACCACCGCCGCCGCCCCCGCCCGTCGTCGGCGTAGCGGCACCGGCCTGTCGGCGATGCTGCTGCCGGAGCTGCAGAGCCTGGCCGCGTCGCTCGGCATCTCGGGCACGGCCCGCATGCGTAAGGGCGAGCTGATCAGCGCGATCTCCGAGCGGCAGGGCGGCGCCACCGCCGGGACCCCTCGACCGCGGGCCGAGGCCGCTGCCGCTCCCGCCCGTGAAGAGGCCCACGCCGAGGTCCGCGAGAGCACCGAGCGGCCGGCGGCCGGGCGGCGTACCGCGGAGCAGGCTCCGGCGGAGCCGGCGGCTGCCGAGGCCGAGCCCCGTGGCCGGACCCGGCGCAGCCGGGCCGCCACCTCCGAGGCACGGGCCGCGGAGGCCCGTCCGGCGGAGGCTCGTGAGGCGGAGGCTGCCCGTCCGGCGGAGGTTCGTCCGGCGGAGGCTCGTCCGGCGGAGACGCGCGCGGACGAGGCCGAGGCCGGCGAGCGTGCCGACCGCGGCCGTGAGCGCGGTGACCGCGCCGAGCGCGGCGACCGTGCCGAGCGCGGTGACCGCGCCGAGCGCGGCGACCGTGCCGAGCGCGGCGACCGTGCCGAGCGCGGCGACCGCAACGAGCGCGGTGACCGTGCCGAGCGTGCGGACCGCGGTGACCGCGCGGAGCGGGGTGACCGTGCCGAGCGCGGTGACCGTGCCGAGCGGGGCGAGCGCAACGAGCGGGGTGACCGCGGCGAACGTGCCGAGCGCGGTGACCGCAACGAGCGGGGCGAGCGTGCCGAGCGTGCCGAGCGGGGCGGCGACCGTGACCGCAACGAGCGCGGCGACCGGGGCCAGCGCGTCGAGCGTGACAACGATGGCGACGACGACGAGAGCGGTGGCCGGCGTGGCCGGCGCAGCCGGTTCCGGGACCGCCGCCGTGGCCGCGGTGAGCGCGCCGAGGGCGGCGACGGTGGCCGCGATGGCGGGCGCGACGGCGGGCGCGAGCCGCAGGTCGGCGAGGACGACGTGCTCGTCCCGGTGGCCGGCATCATCGACGTGCTCGACAACTACGCGTTCGTACGGACCACCGGCTACCTGGCCGGCCCGAACGACGTCTACGTCTCCATGTCGCAGATCAAGAAGTACGGCCTGCGGCGCGGCGACGCCATCACCGGTGCGGTGCGCGCCTCGCGCGACGGCGAGCAGCGGCGGGACAAGTACAACCCGCTGGTGCGGCTGGACACCATCAACGGGATGGAGCCGGACGAGGCGAAGCGCCGGCCGGAGTTCTACAAGCTCACCCCGCTCTACCCGCAGGAGCGCCTGCGGCTGGAGACCGAGCCGCACATCCTCACCACCCGGGTCATCGACCTGGTCATGCCGCTCGGCAAGGGCCAGCGCGCGCTGATCGTGTCGCCGCCGAAGGCGGGTAAGACGATGGTGCTCCAGGCCATCGCGAACGCGATCACGCACAACAACCCGGAGTGCCACCTGATGGTGGTGCTGGTGGACGAGCGGCCCGAAGAGGTCACCGACATGCAGCGGTCGGTGAAGGGTGAGGTCATCGCGGCGACGTTCGACCGTCCGCCGCAGGACCACACCACGGTGGCCGAGCTGGCGATCGAGCGGGCGAAGCGCCTGGTCGAGCTGGGCCACGACGTGGTCGTGCTGCTCGACTCGGTGACCCGCCTCGGTCGGTCGTACAACCTGGCGGCGCCGGCCAGCGGCCGGATCATGTCGGGTGGTATCGACTCCACCGCGCTCTACCCGCCGAAGCGTTTCCTGGGTGCGGCCCGCAACATCGAGAACGGCGGCTCGCTGACCATCCTCGCCACCGCGCTGGTGGAGACCGGGTCCATGGCGGACACGGTCATCTTCGAGGAGTTCAAGGGCACCGGCAACGCGGAGCTGAAGCTGGACCGGAAGATCGCCGACAAGCGCATCTTCCCGGCCATCGACATCCACCCGTCCGGCACGCGCAAGGAGGAGATCCTGCTCGCGCCGGAGGAGCTGGCCATCATCCACAAGCTCCGGAAGGTCCTGCACTCGCTGGACTCGCAGGCGGCGCTGGACCTGCTGCTGGACAAGCTCAAGCAGACCCGCACCAACATCGAGTTCCTGATGCAGATCGCCAAGTCGACGCCGGGGGAGTGACCCTCCCCGGGTGAGACAGCGAGAAGGGCACGGCCAGGAGGCCGTGCCCTTTTCGCGTCCCTGCCCGTCGGTTTCGTGGGTGAGCTTCGGTGCCGCGTGCCGGTGCCGGTGCCGGTGCGGTGCCGGGTGCCGGGCGTCGGTCGGGTGCCGGGCGTTGGGCGCTGTGTACCGCAGACGGGCAGCCGGACGATACACCTTGCCAGCTCGCTTCCGTGACGATCGGTAACCTTCGGCTCGAAGAGCCTTCGTTGTGACTCTACGTGACCGAATTTGGGCGCGTGAAGAGCTTGCCGCCTCGGCCGTCGCTGCTGAGGGCCTGTGACCAGGTAATTCGTCGTGGGGTGCGATCCGGCCGCATCATCCTCCAGTTCCCCTTTGCTCTGCATCCACATAGGCACCGCTTACATGGCGTGTCCGGTGCGGATATGGATGCAGAGCAAAGGGGGCGGAGCGAGGGGTGGAGCGGCGCAGAGTCGCCCACTCTCCGTGACCGAATGTGGGTGGTCGTGCGGTCCCGGGCGCACGCCGCAGGGCGACCCACCGAGCGCACGCGCGGTGTGGGTGGCCGTGGGGCCTCGAGCACATGTCGTGGTGTGGCCGTGGGGTGCGGCGGCGGGGCGCGCGGTCGCGGCACGTGCTGCCGGATTGTGGCTCCGCTTGTGCGGTGCGGTGCGGTGCGGGGAGGTGCGGTGCGGTGCGGGGCCCGCGCTCCCTGAGGCCCGCGCTCCGAGGGGCCCGTGCTCCGGAGGGCGGTGTCGGCAATGGCGGGGACGACCGCCGGAAGGGTGGAGTTTTCCTTCGCTTTGGCCGGCAGCTATTGAAACTTCTATTCATCGTCCGGTTGACTGTCGCCCATGCGTACCCGCAGACGATCCGCCCGGCTCGCAGGCGTCCTGCTGCTGACGCCGCTGCTCACCCTGGCCGGCACCGTGCCGGCGAACGCCGGTGCGCCCGCTCCGGCCACCGACCCGTCCCTCACCGCCGCCGAGGACGCGCCGCGCGCCTCCTCGTACTCCGCAGGCTCCGTGACGCTCGCCGGCGATCCGGCCGCGAGCATGTCGGCCGCCGCGGCCCCGACCGGCGTGGAGCCGGCCGGCGGGCTGGAGACGGCGAAGACCACCCGCCCGGTCGCCCCGGGCCTCAACCTGACCTCCTTCGACCGGTACGACGCCGACGGCTGGCTGCGCGCGGACGCGCTGACCGCCGACCTCACCGGCGGCCTCACCGTGGACTACGTCAATTCCGGCGCGGTCAGCCGGGCCGAGCCGCTGCGCGGCGCCGTCGACGCGGCCCGTGCGGTTGCCGCCGTCAACGGCGACTTCTTCGACATCAACAACTCCGGTGCCGCCCAGGGGGTCGGCGTCCGCGACGGCCAACTGGTCCAGTCCGCGGTCAGCGGGCACCGCAACGCCGTCGCGATCACCACCGAGGGGCTCGGCCGGGTCATCGAGGTGAACTTCGACGGCACCGCGACCCTGCCGACCGGTCCGGTGACGCTGACCCAGTTCAACAACATGATCCAGGCGAACGGGATCGGCGTGTTCACCGCGCTCTGGGGGTCGTACACCCGGCAACGCGCGGTCGAGGGCGCCGCCCGCGTCACGGAGGTCTCGGTGGTCGACGGCCGCGTCGCCACCGTCGCCGGGACGGCCGGAAGCGGGGCGGTCCCGGCCGGCACCACCGTGCTGCTCGGCCGCGACGCCGGCGCGGACGCCCTCGCCGGGCTGCGTCCCGGCGACGCGGTGACGGTCGCCTACCGGCCCAAGCCGACCGACGGCAGCAACCTGCACGCGGCCGTCGGCGGCGGCAACGTGCTGGTCCGCGACGGGGTGGTGCAGAGCATCGCCGACGCGTCGCTGGCCCCGCGCACGGCCGTCGGCTTCTCCGCCGACGGCCGGCGCATGATCATGCTGACTGTGGATGGTCGGCAGGTCGACAGCCGGGGCGTCACCCAGACCGAGATGGGCCGCATGATGGCCGAACTCGGCGCCCACCACGCCCTCAACCTCGACGGCGGCGGCTCCTCGACGCTGCTCGCCCGGGAACCGGGTGCGGCGGCCGTGCAGGTGGAGAACAGCCCGTCCGACGGCAGCGAGCGGGCCGTGCCCAACGGCCTGGCCATCTACGCGCCCAAGGGCAGCGGCCGGCTCACCGGGTACTGGCTGGAGACCGCCAGCGACCCGACCACCGCTCCCGGCGTCGCGCCGGTGCGCGGCGGCCGGCCCGACCGCGTCTTCCCCGGCCTGACCCGCCAGCTCACCGCCGCCGGCCACGACGAGACGTACGGCCCAGCGGCCGGCGCGCCGACGTGGCGGGCCAACCCGGCGGTGCACGGCGTCGTCGACGGCAAGGGCCGCTTCCGGGCCCTCCTGCCCGGAAGCACCACGGTCACCGCCTCGCGGGGCGCGGCCCGTGGCACCCTCGACCTGACCGTGCTCGGGCCGCTGGCCCGGATCGACTCCACGGTGGACCGGGTCGGCCTGACCGGTGCCGAGGGCAGCGCGCTGTTCGGCGTCGTCGGTTACGACGCCGAGGGCAACACCGCCCCCATCGAGCCGGCCGACCTGAAGCTCGACTACGACAAGGACCTGCTGAAGATCGCGCCGACCGCCGACGGCAACCTCGCCGTCACCGCCCTGCGGGACACCGGCTCGGCGCTGGTCACCGTCCACGTTGGCCGGAGCAGCACCGTCCTGCCGGTCACCGTCGGGCTGACCGACGTGCCGGTGGCCGGCTTCGACGACGCGGCGGCCTGGAAGTTCAGCCAGGCGCGGGCCAGCGGCGCGGTCGCGCCCGCGCCGGGCCGCACCGGCACGGGCCTGAAGATGACGTACGACTTCAGCCAGTCCACCGGCACCCGGGCCGCGTACGCGGACCCGCCCGCCTGGATCGAGGTGCCCGGCCAGCCGCAGGCGTTCGGCATGTGGATCCACGGCAACGGCACGGGGGAGTGGCCCAGCCTGCACCTGCACGACGCGCAGGACACCCAGCACGTGCTGCGCGGCCCGCTGATCACCTGGACGGGCTGGAAGTACGTCGAGTTCGCGGTCCCCGCCGGGGTGCAGTACCCGGTGCGGGTTCGCCGGTTCTACGTGGCGGAGACCAACGCCGCCGCGCAGTACCGCAGCGAGGTCATCATCGACGACCTGGTGGCGAAGGTGCCGCCGACGGTCGACGCGCCGGCCGAGAAGCCGCGCACCGACCGGGTGGTGCTGCGCGACGGCACGGTGGACGGGGCGCCCTGGCGCTTCGCCGTCCTGTCCGACGCGCAGTTCGTCGCGGCGAACCCGGACAGCGACCTGGTCGCCCAGGCCCGCCGTACGCTCCGCGAGGTCAAGGCCGCGAAGCCGGACTTCCTGGTGATCAACGGCGACTTCGTGGACACCGCCTACCCGGCGGACTTCGCGCTCGCCAAGCGGCTGCTGGACGAGGAACTCGGCGGGGAACTGCCGTACTACTACGTGCCCGGCAACCACGAGATCATGGGCGCCCCGATCGCCAACTTCCGGGCCGCCTTCGGCGACACCGAGCGGACCTTCGACCACAAGGGCACCCGGTTCGTCACGCTGAACTCGTCGACGGGTTCGCTGCGCGGCGGCGGCTTCGACCAGGTGCGGATGCTGCGCGAGGCGCTCGACTCGGCGGCCGGTGACCCGGCCGTCGGCTCGGTGGTCGTGCTGCACCACCACCCGCCGCGCGACCCGAGCCCGGCCAAGGCCAGCCAGCTCGGCGACCGGAAGGAGGCGGCGCTGCTGGAGCAGTGGCTGGCCGACTTCCAGCACCGCACCGGCAAGGGCGCCGCGTTCGTCGGCGGGCACGTCGGCACCTTCCACGCCGACCGGGTCGACGGGGTGCCGTACCTGATCAACGGCAACTCGGGCAAGAACCCCTCCACCCCGGCCGACCAGGGCGGCTTCACCGGGTGGACCGAGTTCGGGGTGGACCCGGTGAGCCCGGCCGAGGCCGACCGGGCCCGGCGCAACCCCCTCGTCGAGGGCCCACGCTGGGTCAGCGCCGAGACGCACGCACACGTCGACGCGCTCACGCTGACCGCCCCGGCCAGCGTCGCGGTCGGCGCCCCGGCGACGGTCACCGCCACGGTGACCCAGCCCGGCGGGCGTACGGTGCCGGTGGCGGCGCCGGTGAGCGCGGACTGGTCCGCCTCGCCGAACGTGCACGTCGGCTCGATCCTCGGGCTGAAGCCCTGGCACGTGGCCCGCTTCGACCCGGCCACCGGCAAGCTCACTGCCCTGCGCCCCGGCGCGCAGGTCAAGCTCGCCGTCGCGGTCAACGGCGCGCGGGCGGAGGCCACCGTCACCCTGACGGCCGCCGCCGCGGCTCCCGCCGCCTGAGATGCAAGGAAGGGCACCTTCCTGTCGCCCAGGCGATGGGAAGGTGCCCTTCCTCACACCCGCGACCGCTCAGAAGTCGCCCTCGGCCACCTGGAAGACGGTGAGGCCGAGGGCGCGCCACATCCGCACCACCTGCTGACGGTCGTCGAAGACGCCGACCACCCGGTAGCGGTCGGCGATCTCGCGCTCGTAGATCTCCCGCTTGACCACGGAGTCCTTCCGGTTGTCGCCGACGGCGCGCAGGTGCAGGCCGAGGTAGGGGACCCGGACGTGCCGGGCCAGCCACGCCTCGGTGGCGGCGCGCGCGGTGGCGTCCCGGCCCGAGCAGAACACCACGCCGTATCCGGCGGCGTGCATCGCCCGGACCGCCGCGATCACCGCCGGGTTGGGCTCGTCCTCGGCGACCCGGGTCATGTCGTACGGGCTGCGCGAGACGTTCAGCGCGACCGTGCCGTCGATGTCCACCAGCACGATCTCCGGCGGCTCGGTCGACGGGGCGTGCACCGTGGCGGGCCGCCCCGTCCGGGCCTGCGGCACGGGCAGCGGCAGCGTACGACCTTCCAGGTAGCGCTCGTGCAGCCGGCGGATCCACGCCTCGCCGACCCGGTCGGCCTCGGGGCGGGCGGCGTCGCGGCGCAGGCACTCCGCCAGCGGCACGTCGGTGAAGTCGTGCACCTCGAACCCGGCGCCGTGCCGGGCGGCCAGGTCGGCCCAGTCGCGCAGGGTCCGCGACCGCAGGTTGGTGTCGTCGACGCAGACGTCGGCGCGGACCCGCAGCAGCGCCTCGACCTGCGCCCGCTGCACGACGGTGACCTGCCACTCCGCCCACTGGGTGAACAGCCGCTCGCCGTGCAGCATGCGGCGCAGGTCGTCGCGGTTGACGCGGACCACGGAGGGCTGGAGGGTCCGGGCGAACGTGGTCTTGCCGGAGGCGGGCAGTCCCCGGGTGGCGATCAGGCGGGCCATCGGCTCCTCCGTGTCGTACGTCGTCGGCGGTCCCCGCCGTCCGCGCCGCGTGCCCCGGGCGGGGCACGACGCCGACGGCGGCCGTGCCGGGACGAATGCCCGGCCAGGCGTCGGGAATGCAGCAGGTGGGGCGTGCGTTGTCGATGCCGGACCAGCCGTGCGGCCCGACTGCCGGGTCGGCGTACGCCCATGGCACACTGGTCAATCGGCCACCGGTTCCGGTTCACGCCCGAGCCCGTCGCGCGCCGCGACGGACACCGACGGCGACCCGGCGACCATCCACGAGAGGACCGAGGCGAGATGAAGTCCAACATCCACCCGGAGTACGTGACCACCGAGGTCAGCTGCTCCTGCGGTAACACGTTCACCACCCGCAGCACCGCCAAGGGCGGCTCGATCCACGTCGAGACCTGCAGCGCCTGCCACCCGTTCTACACCGGCAAGCAGCGCGTCCTGGACACCGCGGGCCGGGTGGCGAAGTTCCAGCAGAAGTACGCCAAGGTTCAGGCCAAGAAGGCCAAGTAGCTCCTCGTTCGGCGCCCGCGTCCGGTTTCGTGCCGGACGCGGGCGCCGTCCGTATTCCCCCTGGTCCTGCCCCGTCCCCGTCGAAGGAGCCTCCCCCGCATGAGCAGCGAGCGCCTGGCCGCCCTCCTCGACGAGTACGCCGAGTTGGAGAAGCGGCTGGCGGACCCGGCCATCCACGCCGACCAGAACACCGCCCGCCGGGTCGGCCGCCGGTACGCCGAGCTGGTCCCGCTACACAAGGCGGCCGGGGAGCTGGAGCAGGCCCGCGCCGACCTCGCCGCCGCCCGGGAGCTGGTCGCCGAGGACGCGTCCTTCGCCGCTGAGGCCGAGTCGATCGCGGAGAGCCTGCCGGCGCTGGAGCAGCGGCTGGCGGAGCTGCTGATCCCGCGCGACCCGCACGACGCCAAGGACGTGATCGTCGAGATCAAGGCGGGCGAGGGCGGCGAGGAGTCCGCGCTGTTCGCCGGCGACCTGCTGCGGATGTACACCCGCTACGCGGAGCGGCGCGGTTGGCTCACCGAGGTGATCGACGCCCAGGACTCGGACCTGGGTGGGGTGAAGGACGTCTCGCTGGCGATCAAGACCAAGGGTGTGCCCGAGGGCGGCAACGGCGTCTGGTCCCGGCTCAAGTGGGAGGGCGGCGTGCACCGGGTGCAGCGCGTACCGGTCACCGAGTCGCAGGGCCGCATCCACACGAGCGCCGCCGGGGTGCTGGTGCTGCCGGAGGCCGAGGACGTCGACGTCACCATCGACCCGAACGAGCTGCGCATCGACGTGTTCCGCTCGTCGGGGCCCGGCGGCCAGTCGGTGAACACCACCGACTCGGCGGTACGGATCACGCACGTGCCGACCGGCATCGTGGTCTCCTGCCAGAACGAGAAGTCCCAGTTGCAGAACCGGGAGCAGGCGATGCGGATCCTGCGCGCCCGGCTGCTGGCGGCGGCCCAGGAGCAGGCCGACGCGGCCGCCTCGGACGCCCGCAAGGCGCAGGTGCGCACCGTGGACCGCTCCGAGCGGATCCGCACCTACAACTTCCCGCAGAACCGCATCACCGACCACCGGATCGGCTACACCGCGTACAACCTGGACCTGGCGCTCGCCGGTGACCTGGACGCGGTCCTCGACGCCCTCGCCGAGGCCGACCGCGCCGCCCGCCTGGCCGGCGACACCGAGCTGACCCGCCGCTGACCCCCGGGGCCCGACGAGGCGTCAGGAGGCACGGGGGCGGGTCTTCGCCGCCAGCATCGCGCGGTCGGCGGCCTCGAACGCGGTGCCGAGGGCGTCGCGCAGGCCGGGACCGGTGGCGCCCACCTCGGCGAAGCCGACGCTGACCCCGACCGGCGTGCCGGGGACCAGTGACTCCCAGTCCTCGGTGCGCACCGCGGCGTCGATGCGGCGGCCCACCTCGGCCGCCTCGGTCATTCCGGCGCCGGGCAGCACCACCACGAACTCGTCCCCGCCGTAGCGGGCCACGAAGTCGCCCCGGCGCATCACCCGGTTGATCACCCCGGCGATGCGCTGGAGCACCAGGTCGCCGGAGTGGTGCCCGTGCCGGGTGTTGACGGCCTTGAAGCCGTCCAGGTCGCAGACGCCGATGACGACCCGGTCGCCGTGGGCGACCAGGGTGGCGATGTAGCGCTCCAGCCGCCGCCGGTTGGGCAGCCCGGTCAGCGGGTCGGTCAACGCCTCGCCCTCGAAGCGGGCCGCCTCGCGGCGCATCTCCTCGTGGTCGATGCGGGCGGCGATGCCGTCGATGTAGACGTCGCGGAGCCGGTCGTTGCGCTGGGCGGCCAGCCGGAACGCCAGCCGGTCGGCCCGGTGCGCCCCCGCGTGGTCGCCGGCGCGGGCCAGGGCGATGCTGCGCAGCCGGGCCGGTTCGGCCGCGCCCAGCGTCTCCGTGGAGACCTGGACGGTGTCCAGCCGGGTGACGGCCTCGATCGGCCGTCCCTCGGCGACGGCCAGGCAGACCTGGCCGAGCTGGCGCATGTCGCGGGCGCGGGCGCTGTCGCCGCCGTGGCCGAGCAGCCGGGCCGGGCCGGCCTGCGGGGCGACGTCCCACCGGTCGCCGAGGGCCGCCCGCCGGGCGGCGGCGTAGCCGTACGCGGCCAGGCTGCTGGGGCGCAGCTTGCCGGCCCGTCCGCTGCCCAGGAACCGGTCCAGGTCGGCGGCGACGTCGCGCAGTACCCGCAGGCAGCCGTCGCTGTCGCCGTTGTGGTCCAGGGCGACGGCGTTGCGCAGCCGGATCCCGGGGGCGGCGAAGGTCTCCTCCGGGATCTCGGCGGCGCTGCCGAGCTGCCGCGCCCGTTCGATGGCGCCGAGGGCGTAGCCGTGGAAGCTGAGGTACGAGTAGGCCATCGCCAGGTCGTGCCAGCCCCACGCGGTGTCCCGGTCGGGGTCCGCCACCGCGCCCAACGCCCGGGCGGCCTTCACCAGGTGGGTGACGCAGCGGTCCAGCGCGCCCTGGTGGTGCGCGGCGAGGGCGGCCAGCGCGTTGAGGTGCCCGAGCAGGTAGGGCTCGGCGAGGTCGCGGACGGCGGTGGAGGCCTCCTCGACGGCCCGGGTGTACTCCGCCGTCCGCCCGAGGTTGATCACCGCGGAGAGGCGCTGCACCAGGGCGTCGGCCCGCGCGTACGGGTCGGTGGTGGTGGCGACGACCCGGTCGAGGATCGCGTACGCCTCGGCGGAGCGGCTGGACTCCTGGAGGGCCCGCGCCCGCGTCAGGGCGTCAACCTGGTCGGTGACCCGGTCGAGCCAACCCACCGCGACCTCCTGTCGGTGTGCGTCCGGACGCATCCGCTCGTGATGTCCAGCGCGACGCCCCATGATTATCTCGTGACCACCGTGCCGCAACACCCGTCCGAAGGGACGAGACGGCAGCGCCCTTCCGTGGCGTTGGCCCGGGCGTCCCGGACCCTCGCCGACGCCGGTATCGCCTCGCCCCGCGCCGAGGCGGAGCAGTTGGCCGCGTACGTGCTGGCGGTGCCCCGGGGTCGGCTGGCGCTGGCCGACGACCTCACGGCCGACCAGCTCGACCGGTTCGACGAGCTGGTCGCGCGGCGGGCCGGGCGGGAACCGTTGCAGCATCTCACGGGCAGCGCCGGCTTCCGGCACCTGGAACTGGCCGTCGGGCCTGGCGTCTTCGTGCCCCGGCCCGAGACGGAGCTGCTCGCCGGCTGGGGGATCGCGCAGGGCCGGCGCCTGGGCGCCGCGCTGGTGGTGGACCTGTGCAGCGGCTCGGGGGCGATCGCCCTCTCGGTGGCCCAGGAGCTGCCGGCGGCCCGGGTGGTGGCGGTGGAACGGTCGGCGGCGGCGCTGCCCTGGCTGCACCGCAACGCGGCGGCCCGCGCCGAGGCGGGGGACCGGCCGATCGAGGTGGTGGCGGCGGACGTCACCGCCGCCGACCTGCTCGCCGACCTGGTGGGCCGGGTCGACGTGCTGCTCTGCAACCCGCCGTACGTGCCGTCGGGGGTGGCCGTACCCCCGGAGGTGGGCCGGCACGATCCGGCGAACGCGGTCTTCGGCGGTGGGGACGGCCTGGCGGTGATCCGCCCGGTGATCGCGCGGGCGGCGGCGCTGCTGCGCCCGGGCGGCGTGTTCGGCGTGGAGCACGACGACACGCACGGCACGGCGGTGCCCGACCTGCTCGCCGCGGACGGCCGGTTCGAGGCGGTCGCCGGCCACCCGGACCTGACCGGACGGCCCCGCTTCGCGACCGCGTCCCGCCGGGCGGACGGCCAGCACGCCGCCGTCGCCGCGACGTGGCAGACTGACTCCTCGTGATGCTCTACGACTGCCGGTCGCCCGCCGACCGGGACCGCGGCATCGCCGCTGCCATCGAGGCGGTCAAGAACGGCGAGCTGGTCGTCCTGCCGACCGACACGGTCTACGGGATCGGCGCGGACGCGTTCACCCCGTACGCGGTCAAGGCCCTGCTGGACGCCAAGGGTGGCCGTCAGGTGCCGCCGCCCGTGCTGATCGGCTCCCGGCACACCCTCGACGGCCTGGTCTACTCGCTGCCCCAGGCGGCCCGGGACCTCGTCGAGGCGTTCTGGCCCGGGGCGCTGACCATCATCGTGGCGCACTCGCCCAGCCTGCGCTGGGACCTCGGCGACTCCTCGGGGACGGTGGCGGTGCGGATGCCGCTGCACCCGGTGGCGCTGGAGGTGCTGCGCGAGACGGGCCCGATGGCGGTCGCCTCGGCCAACAAGACCGGCCAGCCGGCCGCCCTCACCGCCGAGGAGGCCCGCGACCAGCTCTCCTACTCGGTGCGGGCCTACCTGGAGGCCGGGCCGTGCCCGGATCCGGTGCCGAGCACGATCGTGGACCTCACCGGCGAGGTGCCGCAGCTCCTCCGCCAGGGCGCCGTCGGGTTGGAGAAGCTCCGCGACGTGGTGCCCGACATCCTCGTCGGCCAGGGGGTCTGAGTGCCTCCGTTCACCGTGCTGCACGTGTGCATGGGCAACATCTGCCGCTCCCCGATGGCCGAGCGGCTGCTGGCCCTCGCCGTCCGGGAACGGCTGGCCCGCCGCGAGGTCGACCCGGAGCGCGCCGACGAGCTGCTGCACAGCCACAGCGCCGGCACCGGGGGCTGGCACGCCGGCGAGGAGATGAACCCGCCGGCGTCGCGCCAGGTGACCTCCCGGGGCGGCAGCGTCGCCGGCTTCGCCGCGCGCAAGCTGCGGTCGGACCACATCGACGCCGCCGACCTCGTCCTGACCGCCACCGCCGACCAGCAGGAGTACGTGGTGGCGCTGCGCCCCGACGCCGAGTCGCGCACGTTCGTGCTGGGCGAGTTCGGCCGGCTGCTCGCCGGCGTGGACGCCGCCGCCCTGCCGGCGGCCGAGGCGACCCCCGACGCGGTGTACGCGCGCGGCGTGGCCCTGGTGGAGGCCGCCCACGCAGCCCGGCTGGGCACCACCTCGCTGCCCACCGACGATCTCGACGATCCGTGGGGGCGCGGCGACCAGTGCTTCAGCCGGGTCGCCGACGAGATCGAGGAGAGCGTCCACCCCCTCGCCGCGGTGCTCCTGCCGTAACCCGCCCGAGTTACCCGCCCGCGTGAGTTTCCTGCGGGTTTGGGGGAAAGGGGCGGCCCAGAGGGGCTTTCGGGTCATTCTGAGTGGGTCCTGACCGGCTCCTGCGGGGAGAGCTGATGACCCGGGCACGCCTCGACAAAGTGTTCACCGTGCTGCTCGCCGGCTCGCTGGCCGGGCTGGCGCTCGCGGTGGCGGCCCTCCCGGCCGCGCTGGTCTTCGGGATCGGGTTCTCGGCGCTCGCCGCGCCGTACTCGGAGCTGCCGAACACGCTGCGCACGCCACCCACGCCCCAGCGTTCGAACCTCTACGCCAACGACGGCACCACGCTGATCACCTCCTTCTACCAGGAGGACCGGGTGGACGTGCCGCTGGCCGAGGTGGCGCCGGTGATGCGGCAGGCGGTCATCGCCGCCGAGGACACCCGGTTCCACGAGCACAGCGGGGTCGACCTGCGCGGCGTGGCGCGGGCCTTCACCGTCAACCGGGGGGCCGGGGAGACCCGGCAGGGCGCGTCCACGCTGACCATGCAGTACGTCCGCAACGTGCTCAGCAACGACCCCCGGCTGAGCGAGCGGCAGCGCGCTGCCGCCACCGAGCTGAGCACCGCGCGCAAGATCCAGGAGATGCGGTACGCGCTGGCCCTGGAGCGGGAGCTGAGCAAGGACGAGATCCTCGCCCGCTACCTCAACATCGCCTACTTCGGCGCGGGCGCGTACGGGGTGGCCGCCGCGAGCCGCCGCTACTTCTCGAAGCCGCCGGCGGACCTCACCCTGGCCGAGGCGGCGCTGCTGGCCGGACTGGTCCGCTCCCCGCACACCGACGACCCGATCAACGGCGACGCGGACGCGGCGGTCGCCCGCCGGGCGTACGTGCTGGACCGGCTGGTGGAGTCCGGGCAGGTCCCGGCCGAGGCGGCGGACCGGGCCAGGGCGGAGCAGTTGACGCTGCGCCCTAGCCAGACGCCCAACGACTGCACGGCGGTGCCGGCGGAGCACAACGACTGGGGCTTCTTCTGCGACTGGTTCACCCGCTGGTGGAACGCCCAGCCGGCGTTCGGCGCGACGGTCGACGAGCGGCAGCTCACGCTGCGCCGGGGCGGGTTCTCCATCGTCTCCTCGCTCGACCCGGCGGTGCAGCGCGCCACCACCGAGCAGGTGCGCCGGATCTACTCGGTGGACGACCGCCGGGCGGCGCCGACGGCGGTGGTCCAGCCCGGCACGGGCCGGGTCCTCGCGATGGCGGTGAACCGCAACTACGGCGTGGCCGCCAACCCGGCCGGGCAGAAGAACCACCCGAACACGGTCAACCAACTGGTCGCCGGGGGCGGGGCGATCGAGGGTTACCAGGCCGGCTCCACGTTCAAGGTCTTCACGATGCTGGCCGCGCTGGAGTCCGGGCTGCCGCTGAGCACAGAGTTCGACGCGCCGGAGCGGATCGTGACCGACTACTCGGCGAGCGGGGCGGCGAGCTGCGACGGGTACTGGTGCCCGCGCAACGCCAGCGACCTGATGGACGGCCGGCACACCATGTGGACCGCCTTCGGCGAGTCGGTCAACACGTACTTCGCCTGGCTGACCGAGCGGGTCGGCGCGGACCGCGTGGTGGAGATGGCCGAGCGGCTCGGCATCGTCTTCCGCGCCGAGGAGGACGCGCGGCTGGCCCGCCACGGCGCGCGCGAGTGGGGGCCGTTCACCCTCGGGGTCTCCGCCACCACCCCGCTCGACCTGGCCGGCGCGTACGCCGCCGTGGCGGCCGAGGGCTCGTGGTGCGCGCCGCTGCCGGTCGTCTCGATCGCCGACGCCGCCGGTCGCCCGGTGGCCGCCGCGCGGACGCACTGCCGGCAGGCGGTGGACCCGGACGTGGCCCGGGCGGCGGCCGACGCGGCCCGCTGCGCGGTCGGCGACCAGTCGATGTACCGGGAGTGCGACGGCGGCACCGCGGAGGGGCTGCGTCGGCTGCTCGGCCGGCCGGTGGCGGGCAAGACGGGCAGCTCGGACGGGTACGCGACGGAGACCGTGGTCGCCTTCACCCCGCAGTTGGCGGTCGCCTCGATCGCCGCGAACCCCGACGACCCGCGCGACGCGGTGGGCCAGCGGGTGCAGGGGCAGCTGGTCGAGGCGGTGGGGGAGGTGCTCGCCTTCGCGCTGCGCGACGAGCCGGTCCGCGACTTCGTGCCGCCCAGCGAGGAGACCGCCTTCCGGCTCACCGGCGCCCGCGCCGGCAACTGAGCCCCGGGCGTCTCAGCGGCGCGGGGACGTGGCCACGGGCCGGCGGGCCGCCTGCTCGGCCTGGCGGGCGATGTTGCGGGCCATCCCGCCGAAGACCACCGCGTGGAAGGGCGCCACCGCGCCCCAGTACGCGTGCCCGGGCAGCCCGCGCGGCAGGAACACCGCCCGCTGCTGGTAGCGGCTGCCCTCGCCGTCCACCCGGAGCACCCGCATCTCCAGCCAGGCCCGGCCCGGCAGCCGCATCTCGGCGCGCAGCCGCAGCAGCTCGCCGGGCACGATCTCCTCCACCCGCCAGAAGTCCAGCGCCTCGCCGACCTGGAGGCGGTGCGGGTCGCGCCGGCCCCGGCGCAGCCCCACGCCGCCGATCAGCCGGTCCAGCCAGCCGCGGACCGACCAGGCCAGCGGGAACGAGTACCAGCCGTGCTCCCCGCCGACGCCCTCGACGACCCGCCACAGCTCCTCCAGCGGTGCGTGCACCGCCCGCTCGCGGACGTCGGTGTAGGCGGTCCCGCCGGACCACTCCGGGTCGCTGGGCAGTGGCTCGGCCGGCGCGTCGGGGCCGCTCGCGGTCGACCAGCGGGTCTCCACCTCGCCGTCGCGGACCTTCGCCAGGGCCGCCGCGACCGCCTGGTCGAAGCCGGTCAGCCCCTCCGGCGGGTCGGGCACGTAGGCGGCGATGTCGTGCTCGTGGGCGACGGCCTCGTGGACCAGGCTCTCCACCAGCGGTCGGGCGATCGCGTTCGGCACCGGCGTGACGAGCCCGACCCAGTGCGAGGAGAGCGACGGCGTCAGCGGTCGCACGGGCACGATGGTCCGCCGGCGCAGCCCGGCCACCCGCGCGTACCGCTGCATCATGTCCTGGAAGGTGAGGATGTCCGGCCCGCCGATGTCGAAGGCGCGGTTGACCTCGGGCGGCAGGTGCGCGCAGCCGGCCAGGTAGCGCAGCACGTCCCGGACGGCGATCGGCTGGATCCGGTTGCGGACCCAGCGGGGGGTGACCATGGCCGGCAGCCGCTCGGTCAGGTAGCGCAGCATCTCGAACGAGGCCGACCCGGACCCGATGATCACCGCGGCCCGCAGCACCGCCGTCGGCACCCCGCTGTCGAGCAGGATCCGCCCCACCTCGGCCCGGGAGCGCAGGTGCGCCGACGGGACCTCCCGGTCCGCCGCCGGCTCCGGCCCGCCCAGGTAGACGATCCGGCGTACGCCGGCGGCCCGCGCGGCCTCGGCGAACCGGGTGGCGGCCTCCCGGTCGGCGGCCTCGAAGCCGGCCTGGCCGAGCGAGTGCACCAGGTAGTAGGCGACGTCCACGCCCTCGAACGCGGCCGGCAGCGTCTCCGGCGCGCGCAGGTCGCCCTCGACGATCTCCGTCCGCGCCGCCCAGGGCACGTCCCGCAGCCGTCCCGCCCTGCGGGCGAGGCAGCGCACCGTGTGCCCCTCGGCCAGCAGCCGGGGCGCCAGCCGCCCGCCGATGTAACCCGTAGCTCCCGTGACCAGGCATCTCACGGTCTCCAGTGTGCGGCCCAATAGACTCTGGCGTCGTGGCTACTGAGACGAGCACCTTCTGGGGGCCGGACTTCGACCAGCTCCGCGCGACCGACCCGGAGATCGCCGGGGTGGTGCTCGGCGAGCTGGACCGGCTCCGGGGCGGCCTGCAACTGATCGCCAGCGAGAACCTCACCTCGCCGGCGGTGCTGGCCGCGCTCGGCTCGACCCTGACCAACAAGTACGCCGAGGGCTACCCGGGCCGGCGCTACTACGGCGGCTGCGCCGAGGTCGACCGGGCCGAGGAGATCGGCATCGCGCGGGCGAAGGAGCTCTTCGGCGCGGAGCACGCCAACCTCCAGCCGCACTCGGGGGCGAGCGCCAACCTGGCCGCGTACGCGGCGCTGGTCCAGCCGGGGGACACGGTGCTCGCCATGGACCTGCCGCACGGCGGCCACCTCACCCACGGCAGCCGGGTCAACTTCTCCGGCAAGTGGTTCCACACCGTCGGCTACACGGTCCGGCGGGACACCGAGCTGATCGACTACGACGAGGTACGCGACCTGGCCCTCGCGCACCGGCCCAAGATGATCATCTGTGGGGCGACGGCGTACCCGCGGTTGATCGACTTCGCGCGGTTCCGCGAGATCGCCGACGAGGTCGGGGCGTACCTGATGGTCGACGCCGCGCACTTCATCGGGCTGGTCGCCGGGCAGGCCGTCCCGTCGCCGGTGCCGCACGCCGACGTCGTCTGCCTCACCACGCACAAGGTGCTGCGCGGGCCGCGCGGCGGCATGATCCTGTGCCGGGAGTCGCTGGCCCAGCGCATCGACAAGGCGGTCTTCCCGTTCACCCAGGGCGGCCCGCTGATGCACGTCGTCGCCGCCAAGGCGGTCGCGCTGCGCGAGGCCGCCCAGCCCGAGTTCCGGGCCTACGCCGAGCGCGTGGTGGCGAACGCGCGGGCGCTCGCCACCGGGCTGGCCGACGAGGGGATGCGCCCGGTCTCCGGGGGCACCGACACCCACCTCGCCCTGGTCGACCTGCGCGAGGTCGGGGTCACCGGCGCGGACGCCGAGGCGCGCTGCGACGCCGCCGGCATCACCCTGAACAAGAATGCGATCCCGTACGACCCGCAGAAGCCGATGGTCGCCTCGGGCATCCGGGTGGGCACCCCGAGCGTCACCACCCAGGGCATGCGCGAGCCGGAGATGCGCCAGGTCGCGTCGCTGATCGCCCGCGCCGTGCGCACCGATCCGGCCGCCCCCGGGGGCGCCGACACCCTCGCCGCGCTCGCCGGCGAGGCCGCCGAGCTGGTCGCCGCCTTCCCGGCGTACCCCCGATGAGCGAGCCGCGCGCGGGCGAGCCGGGCGCCATCCGGTCCCGGCTGCCGCACCTTCGCCTGCCGCTGCTGGCCTGCGCGGTGCTCGCGCTGGTCGGGGTCCCGGCCGCGGCGGTGCTGCGCGGCGGCACCGGCGCGGCCGGCGTGGCCGCCGGGATCGCGCTGGTCGTCGTCAGCTACCTGGTCTCCGGCGTCTCGGTGGCCTGGGCCGACGCCGTCAACCCCCGGATGATCATGTCGGTGGGGCTGGTCACCTACGCCACGAAGATCGTGGTGCTCGGGGTGGCGATGGCGGCCGTGGCGGCCACCGGCTGGCCCGGCCTGCCGGACATGGGGGTGGCCATCATCGCGGCCGTGGTGGTCTGGACGGGCGCCCACCTGGGCTGGGCCCTGCGTACGCCGCTGCCCACGTTCGAGCGACGCGGTGAGTGAGCGTTCTGTCGGATCTGCGTCCGGCATTTCGGGCTGCCGCGGCGGGCCGCACGGGAGTAACCTGACCAACGACTTTCGCGCCCGCGCCATGGCCCGCACGCTGTTCGCAGTGTGGGGGGTGCCGCACACTCCCGCGCGCTCCTGCTGATATTGTTCGCCACGTCATGGCCGAAGACCCACACCCCCGCAGGTCCGACGACCCTTCGTCGGAAGGCGCGGCAGGTGCCGTTCTGGGCTACCTACTCGCCGGCATCGTGGTGTGGGGCTTCCTCGGGTGGTTGGCGGAGCGTTTTCTCGATCTGCGAACCGGCGTCGGGGTCGCCCTCGGCATGATCTTCGGCGCGGCCGGAGCGATTTACCTGATCATGAAGAGGCTCAGTGCTTGAGTGCCAGCACGCGCGGGTCTGTCGAGTGCGGAGGATGACACGGTGAGTGGACAGCTCGTCGCCGCAGAGGGGCTTCCCTGGCCCCCCAGCGTCGGAGATTTCTACCCGCCGGACGTGGCTGGCCCCTGGGTCACCAAGTTCGGGATCATGGTCTGGCTCGCGGTCGCGTTGCTGATCGTCTTCTTCATGCTCGCCTACCGGAAGCCCAAGCTGGTCCCCGGTAAGGCCCAGTGGTACGCGGAGTCGGTCTACGGCCTGGTCCGGGACAACATCGCCCGCGAGCAGATGGGCAACGCGGGCATCCGCTTCGCGCCCTACTTCACGGTGCTGTTCAGCTTCATCGTGCTGACCAACCTCTTCGCCATCGTGCCCGGGTTGCAGATCTCGCCGAACTCGCACATCGCGTTCCCCATCGTGCTCGCCGCGATCTCCTACGTGATGTACCTCTACATCGGCGCCCGCAAGCACGGTCTCGGCAAGTACCTCAAGATGAGCCTGATCATCCCGAACGTGCCGTGGCCCATGCACATCCTGCTGATCCCGATCGAGTTCATGCAGACGTTCATCGTCCGGCCCGTCACGCTGGCCCTGCGGCTCTTCGCGAACCTGTTCGCCGGCCACCTCCTGCTGCTGGTCTTCACCATCGGCGGCTTCGTGATGCTCAACTCGAGCAGCCTGTTCATCCAGGTGACCTCGGTCTTCTCCTTCCTGATGGCGATCGTGATGGCCTTCTTCGAGGTGCTGGTCGCCGTCCTGCAGGCCTACGTCTTCGTCACGCTGAGCGCGAACTACATCGGAAGTTCGCTCGCCGACGAGCACTGATCGGGCTCGGCGGGCCACCCGGCCCGACCAAGCTTCTGGTACCGACCCGCGTACGCGTGAGCCCTCACGCGTCGAACAGGAGGAATACCCGCAATGACTGTTCTTGCCGAGATCGGCGGTAGCGTCAACACCATCGGCTACGGCCTCGCCGCCATCGGCCCCGGTATCGGTGTCGCCCTGGTCTTCGCGGCCTACATCCAGTCGAGCGCGCGCCAGCCGGAGTCCGCCGGCTACAACCGCACCTGGCTGATCCTGGGCTTCGCCCTGGTCGAGGCGCTCGCGCTGTTCGGCCTGGTGCTCGCCTTCGCTGTCGGCGGCTGACGAAAGCTCTCTCCCGACCCGGAGGTCTGACATGTTCATCGCCGCAGAAGGTGTGGAGCACAACCCGATCCTGCCCATCTGGCAGGAGATGGTCGTCGGGACCATCGCCTTCGCCCTGCTCTGCTTCGTCCTGCTGAAGTTCGTCATGCCCCGCATGGAGGCGATGTACCAGGCGCGGGTCGACGCGATCGAGGGTGGCCTCAAGCGGGCCGAGGCCGCCCAGGCCGAGGCGAACCAGGTGCTCGAGCAGTACCGGGCCCAGCTCGCCGAGGTGCGTACCGAGGCGGCCCGGATCCGGGACGACGCCCGGGCCGACGCCGAGGGCATCCGCCAGGACATCCTGGCCAAGGCGCGGGAGGAGTCCGACCGGATCATCGCCGCGGGCAAGGAGCAGCTCGCCGCCGAGCGCGCCACCATCGTGCGCGAGCTGCGCACCGAGGTCGGCACGATCGCGGTCGACCTGGCCAGCAAGATCGTCGGGGAGTCCCTCGCCGACGAGGCGCGCCGCAAGGGCACCGTCGACCGGTTCCTGAGCAACCTCGAGAGCGCGGGGGCCCGCTGATGCAGGCCGCCAGCCGGGAGTCGTACAAGGTCGCGGCCGAGCGCCTCGACACGTACGTCCGCGGTGCGGAGCCGTCGGCGGTGGCCACCACCGCCGACGCCATCCTCTCCGTCGCCAACCTGCTGCGGCGCGAGCCGCGGCTGCGCCGGGCGCTCTCCGACCCGGCCCGCACCGGTGCCGACCGTGCCGGGCTGCTCGGCGAGCTGCTGCGCGGCAAGGTCGACGCCGAGGCGCTGGACCTGATCGCCTCGCTGGTCTCCGGCCGCTGGTCGGCGCCCTCGGAGCTGCTCGACGCCGCCGAGCGGCTGGGCGTCGACGCTCTCCTGGCGGGCGCCGACTCCGCGGGCGAGCTGGGCGAGGTCGAGGACGAGCTGTTCCGCTTCGGGCAGGTCGTCGCCGGCTCGCCGGGGCTGTCCAGCGCGCTCTCCGACCCGACCGTCCCGGCCGAGCGGCGGGCCACGCTGGTCGACCAGCTGCTCGCCGGCAAGGCCCGGCCGGTCACCGGCTACCTGGTCGGGGTCGCGCTCGCCGGGTTCGGTGGACGCAACTTCGCCGGGGCGCTCACCCGGCTGGTCGAGCTGGCCGCCGACCGGCGGGACCGGCAGGTGGCGTACGTGACCGCCGCGGCCCCGTTGAGTGAAGAGGACGAGCGCCGGCTGGGCGCGAGTCTCTCCGCGATATACGGTCGGGAGGTCTCCGTCAAGCAGACGGTGGACCCCTCGGTTCTCGGTGGCGTGAGCGTGCGGGTCGGTTCCGACCTGTACGACGGCACCGTCCTGCGCCGCCTCAACGAGAGCCGCAACGCGCTCGCGAAGCGCTGAGGCGGCACCCCCGCTCAGCGCCTGTGAATAGACGCCATTCGGACCGGTCGGTACTAGGTATCCCGGGCCCCTGATACTTAAGGAAGCAGAGGATGGCCGAGCTGACCATCTCGACGGAGGAGATCCGCGGCGCCCTGGAGCGCTACGTCTCCTCCTACTCGTCCGAACTCTCCCGCGAGGAGGTCGGCACCGTCGCCGACACCGGCGACGGCATCGCCCACGTCGAGGGCCTCCCCTCGACCATGACCAACGAGCTCCTGGAGTTCGAGGACGGCACGCTGGGTGTGGCGCTGAACCTCGACGTCCGGGAGATCGGTGTCGTCGTTCTCGGTGACTCCGCCAAGCTCGAAGAGGGGCAGCGCGTCAAGCGCACCGGCCGGGTGCTCTCCGTGCCGGTCGGCGACGCCTTCCTCGGCCGCGTGGTCAACGCGCTCGGCCAGCCGATCGACGGCCTCGGCGACATCGCCAACGAGGGCTTCCGCGAGCTGGAGCTCCAGGCCCCGAACGTGATGGCCCGGCAGTCCGTCGACGAGCCGCTGCAGACCGGCCTCAAGGCCGTCGACGCCATGACCCCGATCGGCCGTGGCCAGCGTCAGCTGATCATCGGCGACCGGAAGACCGGCAAGACCACCGTCGCGCTGGACACCATCCTCAACCAGCGGGACAACTGGCGCTCCGGCGACCCGAAGAAGCAGGTCCGCTGCATCTACGTCGCCATCGGCCAGAAGGCCTCCACGATCGCCTCGATCAAGGGCGTCCTGGAGGAGGCGGGCGCGATGGAATACACCACCATCGTGGCCTCCCCGGCCTCCGACCCGGCCGGCTTCAAGTACCTCGCCCCCTACACCGGCTCGTCCATCGGGCAGCACTGGATGTACGGCGGCAAGCACGTCCTCATCGTCTTCGACGACCTGAGCAAGCAGGCCGAGGCGTACCGCGCCGTGTCCCTGCTGCTGCGTCGCCCGCCGGGCCGCGAGGCGTACCCGGGTGACGTCTTCTACCTGCACTCCCGCCTGCTGGAGCGCTGCGCGAAGCTCTCCGACGAGCTGGGCGGCGGCTCGATGACCGGCCTGCCGATCATCGAGACGAAGGCCAACGACATCTCGGCCTTCATCCCGACCAACGTCATCTCCATCACCGACGGCCAGATCTTCCTCGAGACCGACCTGTTCAACCAGGGCGTCCGGCCGGCCATCAACGTCGGCACCTCGGTCTCCCGGGTCGGTGGCGCCGCGCAGGTGAAGCCGATGAAGAAGGTCGCCGGTTCGCTGCGGCTCAACCTGGCCCAGTTCCGCGAGCTGGAGGCGTTCGCCGCCTTCGCCTCCGACCTGGACAAGACCTCCCGCGCCCAGCTGGACCGGGGTTCCCGCCTGGTCGAGCTGCTCAAGCAGGCGAACTACTCGCCGTACCCGGTGCAGGAGCAGGTCGTCTCGGTCTGGGCCGGCACCGAGGGCAAGCTGGACGACGTCCCGGTCGGCGAGATCCGTCGCTTCGAGTCGGAGTTCCTCCAGTACCTCCGGCACAAGCACGAGGGCGTCCTGGCGAGCATCGCCGACCACCAGTGGAACGACGACATCATCAACTCCCTGGACTCCGCCATCGCCGAGTTCAAGCAGGTCTTCCTCGGCAAGGAGGACGAGCGGCGGATCAACGACGCGCCGGCCGCGCCGCTCGAGGGCGAGCAGGACCGCGAGACGGTGAGCCGCTACCGCGACGGCACGGGTGACCGCCCGGCCGAGAACCGGTAAGGGCTGATTCATGGCGGCCCAGGTTCGCGTTCTTCGTCAGCGGATCCGCTCGGCGAAGGGGATGAAGAAGATCACCAAGGCGATGGAGCTCGTGGCGACGAGCCGCATCGCCAAGGCCCAGGCCCGGGTGGCGGCGTCCCTGCCGTACGCCCAGGCGGTCACCGGCGTGCTCACGGCGCTGGCGTCCAACGCGCGGATCGACCACCCGCTGCTCACCCCGCGCGAGCGGGTGCGGCGGGCGGGCGTCCTGCTGGTCACCTCCGACCGCGGCCTCGCTGGCGGCTACAGCTCCAACGCCATCAAGATGGCCGAGTCGCTGATCGCCCGGCTGCGCGCCGACGGCAAGGAGCCGGTGCTCTACGTCATCGGGCGCAAGGGTGTCGGGTTCTTCCGGTTCCGTGACCGGCCGATCGAGGCCAACTGGACCGGGTTCTCGGAGCAGCCGACCTTCGCCGACGCCCGCGCCGTGGGCGAGACGCTGATCAAGGCGTTCACCGCCGGTGCGGACGACGTCGACGGCGGCGCCGGGGCGGACGGGGTGCTCGGCGTCGACGAGCTCCACATCGTCTACACCGAGTTCCACTCCCTGATGACCCAGACCCCGGTCGCCCGGATCATGGGCCCCATGCAGGTGGAGGACCGGCCCCGGTCCGAGGGCGCGCTGCCGGCCTACGAGTTCGAGCCGGACGCGGAGGCGCTGCTCGACGCGCTGCTGCCGAAGTACATCAACACGCGGATCTACGCGGCGTTGCTGGAGTCGGCGGCAAGCGAGTCGGCGGCCCGTCGGCGGGCGATGAAGAGCGCCACCGACAACGCCGAAGAGATGATCGAGAAGTACACGCGTGAGATGAACTCGGCCCGCCAGGCCGGGATCACCCAGGAGATCAGCGAGATCGTCGGCGGCGCTAACGCGCTGGCCGCGTCGGGAAGTGAAGTGTGATGACTGCCCCAGTAGAGACCAAGACGGCCACGGGTCGCGTGGTCCGGGTCATCGGCCCGGTCGTCGACGCCGAGTTCCCGCGCGACGCCATGCCGGCCCTGTTCAACGCCCTGCACGTGGACGTGACGCTCTCCGGCGGCGAGAAGACGCTGACCCTGGAGGTCGCCCAGCACCTGGGTGACAACATGGTCCGCGCCATCTCGATGCAGCCGACCGACGGCCTGGTCCGTGGCACCGAGGTGCGCGACTCCGGCTCGCCGATCACCGTTCCGGTGGGCGACACGGTCAAGGGCCACGTGTTCAACGCGATCGGCGAGTGCCTCAACCTCACCGAGGGCGAGACGCTCCAGCCGGACGACCACTGGGGCATCCACCGCAAGGCTCCGGCCTTCGCGGACCTGGAGCCGAAGACCGAGATGCTGGAGACCGGCATCAAGGTCATCGACCTGCTCGCCCCGTACGTCAAGGGCGGCAAGATCGGCCTGTTCGGCGGTGCCGGCGTCGGCAAGACGGTGCTCATCCAGGAGATGATCACCCGTGTCGCCCGGAACTTCGGTGGTACCTCGGTCTTCGCCGGCGTGGGTGAGCGCACCCGCGAGGGCAACGACCTCATCGCCGAGATGACCGAGTCCGGCGTCATCGACAAGACCGCGCTGGTCTACGGCCAGATGGACGAGCCGCCGGGCACCCGGCTGCGGGTCGCCCTGTCGGCGCTGACCATGGCGGAGTACTTCCGCGACGTCAAGAAGCAGGAGGTGCTGCTCTTCATCGACAACATCTTCCGCTTCACCCAGGCCGGCTCCGAGGTCTCCACCCTGCTCGGCCGCATGCCGAGCGCGGTGGGCTACCAGCCGACCCTGGCCGACGAGATGGGCGAGCTCCAGGAGCGGATCACCTCCGTCCGGGGCCAGGCCATCACCTCGATGCAGGCGATCTACGTGCCGGCGGACGACTACACCGACCCCGCCCCGGCCACCACGTTCGCCCACCTCGACGCGACCACCAACCTGGAGCGGTCGATCTCCGACAAGGGCATCTACCCGGCCGTGGACCCGCTGGCGTCCTCGTCCCGGATCCTCGCCCCGGAGTTCGTCGGCGCCGAGCACTTCGCGGTGGCGACCGAGGTGAAGCGGATCCTGCAGAAGTACAAGGACCTGCAGGACATCATCGCCATCCTCGGTATCGAGGAGCTCTCCGAGGAAGACAAGATCACCGTGCAGCGCGCGCGGCGCATCGAGCGCTTCCTGTCGCAGAACACCTACGCGGCGGAGCAGTTCACCGGCGTGCCGGGCTCGACGGTCCCGATCGAGGAGACCATCGAGGCCTTCCGGAAGATCAGCGAGGGCGAGTACGACCACTTCCCCGAGCAGGCCTTCTTCATGTGCGGCGGTCTCGAGGACCTGGAGCGCAAGGCAGCCGAGCTCATGAAGAGCTGACCTGTCGGTCCTGACCAAAGGCCGCCCCGGCATTGCCGGGGCGGCCTTTCGTCCGTTTTCGGATCCGATGATCGCCGCTGGCCGGTTCCGCGTGGTCGGCGATCATGCCGTACGCGAGGTACCGTCGATCCGCCCACCCACCACGTGGGCGTCGATCCGCAACGAATCGGCTGCATGCGCCCGTCTCCTGATCGTGGGCGTGACGAACGGAGATGATCGTGGGTAAGGCCGACAAGGGCGGCGGCAAGCCGTCCAGGTGGTCGGGGGTGCCGCGCTGGGCCCGGGTCTGCACCGTGTTCGGTGCCGTCCTGATGCTGCTCAGCGGGGCCGTGCTGGTCGGTGCCGAGGCGCTGATGGCCCGTTACGAGGGCGCCGTCGGCAAGGCCGACCTCTTCGGCGACCAGGCCGCCGGGGCGAAGGAGCGCAAGAGCGACATCAAGGGGCCGCTCAACATCCTGCTGGTGGGCATCGACCCGCGCAACCCGGAGATGCCGCCGCTGGCCGACTCGGTCATGGTGCTGCACGTGCCGGCGGAGCTGGACCGGGCCTACCTCTTCTCGATGCCGCGTGACCTCATCGTGGAGATCCCCGAGTTCAGCCGGGCGGAGTTCGACGGCGGCACCGACCGGCTCAACGCGGCGATGTCGTACGGCAGCCGGGTGCCCGGCGGCAACCCGGACGCGGCCCGCGGATTCGAGCTGCTGGCGACGACGGTGCAGAACGTCACCGGCATCACGCGCTTCGACGCGGGCGCCATCATCAACTTCAACGGCTTCAAGAAGATCGTCGACGCGATGGGCGGCGTCGACATGCACATCGAGCGCGAGGTGCGCTCCGAGCACCGCGAGCCGGACGGCAAGCACCGCAAGGGCAACCCCAACGGCGAGGGCTACGTCGGCCCGCAGGCGGTCTACAAGAAGGGCAACCAGCACCTCAGCGGCTGGCAGGCGCTCGACTACGTCCGCCAGCGCTACCCGAAGAACGGCGTCCCGGACGGCGACTACGGGCGGCAGCGGCACCAGCAGCAGTTCGTCAAGGCCATGGCCGGTCAGGCGCTCAGCGCCGACGTGGTGACCAACCCGGTCAAGCTGGACCGGGTGCTGCGCGCGGCCGGGCAGTCGCTGATCTTCAGCGGCCGGGGCCACGGCGTGGTCGACTTCGGCCTGGCGCTCAAGGACATCCGCCCGGAGACGATCCAGATGATCAAGTTGCCGGGTGGCTCGGTCATCCAGAACGGCGAATACCGGGGCGAGAAGTTCCAGCCCGCCGTGGACGACTTCTTCGCCGCGCTGCGCAAGGGACAGCTCGACGCGTTCCTGGTGGAGCATCCCGACTTCCAGAACAAGGCGAAGTAGCCGTGGCGCAGGTCTCGCCACCCGCGTTGGGGGCGGGTCTGCGGCACGACTAGACTTTCGACAATCCGCCGCCGCAGCAAGGAGACAGCGTGGCAAAGCAGCTTCACGTCGAGCTCGTAGCCGTCGAGGAGAAGGTCTGGTCCGGCGAGGCCGAGATGGTCGTCGCCCGCACGACCGAGGGCGAGCTGGGTGTGCTGGCGGGGCACGCGCCCCTGCTCGGCCAGCTTGCCGAGCCCGGCCAGGTGCGCATCAAGCTTCCCGGCGGCGAGCAGGTCTCCTACGAGGTGGCCGGCGGCTTCCTGTCGGTGACCGCCGAGGGCGTCACCGTCCTGGCCGAGAGCGCCACCCCGGTCTCCGCCGCGCAGAGCCGCTGAGCCGAAGCGTCGATGGAGATCGTCGAGGGGATCGGAATCGGCGTCGCCGTCATCCTCGGCGCACTCCTGATCCTCTTCGCCCGGCGGACCGTCGTCACCCGTAGCGGTGGCATCATCCGGCTCGGCGTCCGGACCTCCACGATGCTCGACGGCCGAGGCTGGTCTCCCGGCTTCGGCCGCTTCGTCGGCGACGAACTCCGCTGGTACCGGCTGTTCAGCTTCGCCATCCGGCCCGCCCGGGTGCTCTCCCGCGAGGGGCTGGCCGTCGAGCGACGGCGCCTGCCCGAGGGGCAGGAGCGCCTCTCGATGCCCGCCGACTGGGTCATCCTCCGCTGTACGAGTGACCACGCCCCGGTGGAGATCGCCATGGCCCGGTCCACCGTCACCGGATTCCTCTCCTGGCTCGAGGCCGCCCCTCCGGGGGCGGTCTCGCCGCGTCTGGCCTCCCAGGACTGGCCCGCCGCCTGACCCTCGCCTCGTTGTCGAGGGTTCCGCCGGAGCCCACTTCCACCTCCGCTCGGCGGCTGCGGTACCCCGGACACCGAAGGCAGCGGCACCAGCCGCCTGTTCGGCGGCTCGACCGCGCCGGTGTCTCCGGGGAGCCCGCTCGCGGAGGGATCAAGCCTGACCGCCCGGAGCGAGTGGGCTCCCCGGAGACACCCCACCGCGAGGAGAGGGCTTCTCACCGCGAGTGGAGACGGCTCAGCGGTTGCCGCCCGGCACCCATAGCACATCTCCGTCCGGATTTGCCGTTCTTGACAGGATAAAGAGCAGA
>NZ_WAAS01000012.1:0-53795 GCF_008806585.1 Micromonospora sp. AMSO12t | reverse complement strand
TGGGCGGCGGGGTGCCGTTCACACTGGTCACGAAGGTCATGATGCTTCGGGCGGGCAGCGTGACGGTGAGGGAGCCGTTCGACATGGTGAGCGCGCTCTGGGGCGCGACGGTCCGGCTCGCGTCGGTCAGCCAGTTCGAGACGCTGCCGGAAGCGGTGGTGCCCGACAGGCTGAACTGCTGGCTCACCGACGAGGTGTTCTTGTTGACGGCGACGATGACGACGGTGTTGCCGCCCCGGTACGCCGAGACGTAGACGTTCGATGCCGGGTTCGCCGTCGCGTCGATCCGGGTGTAGCCGGGCCGGACGAACCGGGCGAAGTGCGCCATCATGGCACCGCGCTTGCTGACCTGGCCGTCCTCCCGCATGGGGCCGTAGCTGCGCCGCAGATACCACCAGACGTACGCCTGGAACTCGGCGTCCACCATGGCGCGGTGGATGTGCTCGCCCACGTCGAGCGCCTCGGGCCAGGCGTCGCCCGAGTTGGTGTTGCTGTTGGGGTAGTAGACCTCGGTCATCCAGAGCTCTTTGCCCGCGCCCTTCTGCTTGAAGAGCGGGTACGGAAAGTTCGAGTACGACGTCCCGTAGAGGTGGGCCCCAATGATGTCCACGTTGGCCAGCGCCGTGGGATCGTTGAGAATCGGGTCCGACACGGACTTGATGTACTGGAACGACTCGGGTGCCATGACCCGGGTGCTGATCGAGCCGGCGTTCTCCCGCAGGAACCTGACCATCTCGGCGGAGGTCCACCACGTCCAGTCGTGCGCGTAGTCGGGCTCGTTCTGCACCGAGATGCTGTACAGGGGCACCCCGTTGTTGCGCATGTACGTGGTGAAGTCGTTGAGGTGCTGCGCATAGGCGGCGTACGAGCTGTAGCGGAGCCGCTTCGCGTTGGTCTGGCTGCCGCGGGTGAAGGTCTCGATCATGCTGGCGGGCGGGTTCCACGGCGAGGCGAAGACGGTCACCCCGAGCTCGGCCGCGCGCTTCGCCGTCGCGAGGTCACGGCCGAAGTCAGCCGAACTCTCGCCGACGGGAATCCGCAGGATGGAGAAGCCCAGCCGACCCTCGCCGGTGCCGAACGCCGTCTCCCGCTGGGCGGCCGTCAGGTCGCCGATCCAGGCCGCGTGGGCCATGGCACCATAGCCCTTGATCGTCTGCCGCTGCGCCGACAGGTTGACGGTCGCCGGCGCGGCCGAGGCTCCCGTGGCTCCCAGCAGTGTGGTCGCCGCTGCCGCGACCGGCACGGCCCCCATGGTCGTCAGGACGGCTCTCCGGCTCAGCAATCGCCGCTCGCCGCTGACCGGCCCGTTCTGATCGTGCGTCATTCTGCGTCCTCCTGGCTGGTGGTGGTGATACGCGCGTGCCCCGGTCCGGTCCGGACCGGTCAGCGCCGCCCTGGGGACTGCCCTTGACCCCGGCGTCAATGACCCGTCGGCTCTCATCGACTGACGCCGCTGTTAGCGTTAACAGATCGTGAGTTTAGGTTCCGGTGCGGGGCGGGTCAAGCGCGGGGCGGGCCGGGCATGACCACCCGGGCGCGAGGGCTGTGCGGGGACGGTCGAGCGTCGCCGCACAGCCCTCTCCCGAGGTCGACTCAGGCGCGGGACCACTGCATGCTGGCGGCGGAGCCGCACGTCCGCTGTTCCAACGCGGCACCGGGAGCGGTGGAGCCGCCGACCACGTTCAGGCACTTGTTGCTGTTGACGTTGACCAGCTGGTGGTAGCCATCGCCGGTGGAGCGCCAGCTGAACACCTGGTTGAGGCCATCATGGCAGGTGTACTGGACGATCCGGGCCCCGTCGGCCGTGGAGAAGTCCACCACGTCGACGCACTTGCCGCTGTGGACGCTCTGCAGGCGCACGTTGCCCCCGCCGGCGTCGAGGAACCGCCACTGTTGCCAGCTCTGTCCGTTGCCCGTCCACTGGCCGATCACGGCGAGGTCGTCGAGGTTCGGCTGTTGGACGTCGACGACCTGGCCACTGTTGCGGTTGGTGACCCGGTACGCCGGGGTGGCCGTCCCGCCGCCGAACTGCCACCAGTTCACGTTGAACAGGTTTCCGGTGCCCCCGGCGAACCGCAGATACAGGTCACGGGTCCCGGTGGCACCGCTGATCGCGCAGGTGGAGGTGGTCCACGTCTGCCAGCCGCCGGTGCCGCCGACGGCGCAGGTGCCGGCGAGCGGGCCGGTGGCGCTGTCCAGCCGTACCTCGATCCGGCCGCCGGCCGCCCCGGAGGCCACCCGGGCGCTGAAGGAGGTCGCGCCGGCGCCGAAGGCGACGCCCTTGACCTTGATGTAGTCGCCGTTGGCGAGATAGCCGACGTTCATGCCGCCCTCGCTGGACGGCTCGGTCTCGATGCCGGAACCCCAGGCGATCGTCTCGGCCTCCTGCCGGGTGTACGGGTTGAGCGTGCCGACCTGCGGGGCGCCGGCGCTGGTCATGTTCATCGTGGGGATGGTGCCGTTGGAGTTGTAGGCGAACTTCTCCACCGCCACGGACCGGGTGAATCCGCCGCCGCCGGGCAGCGCCCCGTTGTGATAGAAGAAGTACGACCCGCCGTTGAAGTCGACGATGCCGGGATGGTTGGTGAAGCTGGCGCCCTGCCGGGGCATGACCGTGCCCCGGTACGTCCAGGGTCCGGTCGGGCCGGGCGCCGTCGAGTAGGCGATGAACTCGGAGCAGCACTCCGCCGCGAACACGTTGTAGTAGAGCCCGTTGCGCTTGAAGACCCAGGGGCCTTCCTCGTAGAGGGTCGGGCGGCTCGGGTTGCCGGTTCGGGTGCCGAACCCGGCGGTGGTGAGCGGGATCCGGGTCGGGCTGCCGGAGAACGAGATCATGTCGGGATTGAGCCGCACGTACCACAGGTTCGGGTTGCCCCAGTACAGATACGCCTGCCCGTCGTCGTCGACGAGGACGTGCGGGTCGATCTCACCGTTGCCCACCAGCGGCGGCCGAGCGCGTCCCGGAACGGCCCGGTCGGGCTGTCGGCGACACCGACCCCGATCACCATTCCGCCGCCGCGCTGCCGCACCGGGACGTACCAGTAGAACTTTCCGTTGCGTGGGACGACGTGGCCGGCCCAGGCGTCCGCGTCCGCCC
Organism: Micromonospora sp. AMSO12t; assembly: GCF_008806585.1. Taxonomy (NCBI): domain Bacteria; kingdom Bacillati; phylum Actinomycetota; class Actinomycetes; order Micromonosporales; family Micromonosporaceae; genus Micromonospora; species Micromonospora sp. AMSO12t. Next base: position 50,698 of record NZ_WAAS01000012.1, on the reverse strand, counting down.
AGGCGAAGGTGCCGAGGTTCATCGGTACGCCGTGGTCGGTCCAGTTGACCATGTCGGCCGACGAGAAGACCCGCCACTCGCGCATGGTGAAGTACGTCGAGCCGTCCTCGTCGTGCCCGGTGTAGACGTAGACGCGTCCGTTGTGCACCATCGGCGCCGGGTCGGCGGTGTAGATGTGCTGGACGATCGGGTTGTCGGCCTGCGCGGTGCCGGGCAGGAGGGCGACCGTGCAGATCAGGCCGGCGAGTACGGCGATGGCGTGCCGAGCTCTCGTCCCGATCCGGCGTGCACGTGTCAGCTTCAAGGCTCACCCCCAGGGTGTCGGCGGTCCAGCGCTCTTCACCGCAGGCGCTGTCGGAGGGACTGCACTCCAGCGCACCCGAGAGACCGCAAGAATCCCTGTTATCGCTAACACTGAACATCAAGGTTGTCTCACGTCGTGCGGGCTGGGTCCGGTACGCGTGCGGAGAGTCGCGCTTGATGGGATGGCAACGCGGACGTCACGGCGTTGACATCGATTACTTGCGATGCACCGTACTGGCCTCGGCGGTGGACGTCAACGACAAGCCGGAGCGCCGCGTCCGTGGCCGCGACCACGGCGCGGCCGGCGATCGTCGCGCCGGGTTCGCACCCTGTCTCATCAATTGACACCTAGCTCTGTTATCGCTAACTTGCGGCCTCGGGCTGGCTGGTCGCGGGAGCCGACATCGTCACCGGGTCGCAAGCGGGCGGGAGACGGGCGCGTGGTGCGGTCGCGGCCCTTTTGCGTCTTTCCCACACGCACCACGAGGAGCGCGCCCGTCCTGATTCGCGCGGTCCAGACAGGGAGCAACTGAGGCTCATCGAGGGCGGCCTCTGCGTGAACACGCGGCAGCGCTTCGCGACCGGGTTCAGCTTCGGCGGGGCGATGAGCTCCGCCGTGGCCTGCGCCCGGCCGACCGTGTTCCGCGCGGTCGCGGTCCTGTCCGGCGCGCAGCTCAGCGGGTGCAGCGGCGGCACCGGCCGCGTCGCGTACCTCGGGGTGCACGGCACCCGCGACGGGGTGCTCCCCATCGCGAGCGGCCGGTCGCTGCGTGACCGGTTCGTGCAGGACAACGCCTACGCCGCGCAGAGCCCGCGCGAGCCCGCGACGGGCAGCCTGACCCACGTCCGGACCGCGTACCCGGGCTGCGCCGCCGGCTACCCGGTGGAGTGGATCGCGTTCGACGAAGGACACATCGCGGCGCCCCAGGACGGGGCGCCGGGTGACAGCGGCACCCGGACCTGGGTGCCGGGGGAGGCCTGGCGGTTCTTCACGCAGTTCCAGTAGGAGGCGAAGGGTCCGGCCGGCCGGGTGGGAGCAGGCGTGTCCACCCGGCCGGCCGCACTATGGTCGGTGGCCGTCGGTCACACCCGGCTCCACCGCTGGTTGGTGCCGCCGTGGCAGGACCAGAGGATGACCGTGGTCCCGTTGGCGGTGCCGCCGTTGTTGACGTCCAGGCACAGGGACGGGAAGCGGACGCTGCTCACCGTGCCGTTGCCGTTGAACGTCCACTGCTGGTTGGTGCCGCCGTTGCAGTCCCAGAGCTGCACCCGGGTGCCGTTGGCGGCGGTGCTCGGGACGTCCAGGCACTTGCCGAGGACGCGCAGCGTCTGCCCGCTCTGGCTGATCTGCTGGTTGGCGTTGCCGTGACAGTCCCAGATGAGCGTCCCGGTGCCGTTGGCGGTCTGGGAGTTGTCGACGTCGAGGCATCGTCCGGCCGATTCGCTGCGTAGCCGGAACGTGGTGGGGGGCGGCGGGTTCGTGGTGCCGCCGCCGCTGACCCGGTACACCACCGTGCCGTGCGCCGGGACGCTCGCGGAGATCGTTCCGGTGCTGGTGGAGGTGCCGTTGGTCCACGCGTCGCGCAGGGTGAACGAGGTACCGCTCTTGCCGATCGCCGCCGCCGTCGTGGAGATCGTCGTGGTGGAGCTGCCCTGGTTGAACAGCGCGACCGCGACGTCACCGTTGGCCAGCCGCTTCGCCAGCACCCGCCGGGTGCCGTCGTTCGACACCTGGACCGCCTGGAGCCCGAGCGGGTCCTGGTTGATCGCGACCAGGTTCTGGTTCCGCAGGATGCTCAGCGTCGCCGCGCTGGCCGAGCGCAGGTCGTTGCCCATCATGAGTGGCGCCGCCATGATCGACCAGAGCGCGAAGTGGCTGCGCATCTCGGTGTCGTTCATCCCGCCGTTGCCGACCTCCAGCATGTCCGGGTCGGTGAACCCGCCCGGTGCGGCGTACCCGGCCAGCGGCACGTTGACGTCGACGATGTTCCGGATGCCCATCGGGTAGCCGTTGGTCTGGCCGGTGTCCCACGCGTTGGTGATGTCCTCGGTGGTCCGCCAGAGGTTCGCCACGTCGCTCCAGTTGCGCTGCGGCCCGGTCTTCTCGTGGATGCTGTTCGGGTTGATGCTGTAGACGATCGGCCGGCCGGCGGCGGCCAGCGCGTCCCGCATGATGCCGAACCTGGCGACCTGGTCGTTGATGGTCCCGGTGGGGGAGCACCAGTCGTACTTGAGGTAGTCCACGCCCCAGGCGGCGAACTGCCGGGCGTCCTGGTACTCGTGCCCGAGACTGCCGGTGGAGCCGGGGAAGGCGTCGAAGTACTGCGCACAGGTCTGGTCCAGCGGCGCCTGGTAGAGGCCGAACAGCAGGCCGCGCGAGTGCAGGTAGTCGCCCAGCGCCTTCATCCCGCTCGGGAAGCGCTGCGGATGCGCCTGGAGGTTGCCCTGTGCGTCCCGGTCCGGGTTGAACCAGCAGTCGTCGACGACGACGTACCGGTACCCGAGATCGCGCAGCCCGTTGGCGACGATCGCGTCGGCCGTCTGGCGGATGAGCGTCTCGTTGATGTTGCAGCCGAACGTGTTCCAGGTGTTCCAACCCATCGGCGGCGTCCGGGCGACGCCGTTGTCCAGCGCCTGTGCCGGACGGGGCGCGACGGCCCCGTCCGCGACGGTCGCCGCGAGGGCCACCGCCAGGATGCCCAGGGCGGCGGCGAGCCATTGTCTCGGTCTGCGCACGTGTTCCTCCTCGGTCGGAGCGGTGAGTGGCGTCGGGTCGGGCGCCGGCGCCGGGATGCGGCGAACGAGGGCGTCACGGGGCGTGGCCGGTGGGCTGTCGCCCGGCCCTGCCCGCGGGCATCGACGGCAATACCTCGGGACGGGGATCGTCCGGCCCTCGGCCGACCTCGTGCCGGACTAGTCGCTCGCCCGTCCGTCGTCGCGTTCCTGGTCTGCTCCGGCCCGGTGGCTGCCCGGGGACCCGACACGATGAGACGGATGTTATCGCTGACATCCACTGATGTAAATCGGATGCGACGAGGCCGAGTCATCCGCGCGACGATTGATGGCGGTCCGCGTCGGCTTCGGTCGGAGAGCGTCGCAGCTCAGTGCGCGCACCGGAGTCGGCGTCCCCAGGGGGCCGGTCCGTGCTCGACTGATGTCGTGCGCCCGCGAGAAGGCAGAGAAGGCCTGGATGTTCTCGCTAACAGTCGTCGATCTGTCGCCGGGGCTGCGGCACCGGGCGCTCCCGCCCCCGTGCCTCCGCCGAGCGGGCGCCGGCACCATGTCCGGGCAGCCGAGAGCGCGGGAATGGTGACCGGGTGTGATGCCTCTGGTCCGGGCCACACGCTCCGCCTATCCTTCCGTTACTGAGCTGTTGTCGGCCAACGTCTTGACGGCGCTGTATGTGAGCGTTAACACTATGCCGGTCATTGATCGGAGGTGGACATGGGCAGTGTGGACGGTGCGGACGAGCGGTACGTGGTCGGAGTCGACTACGGCACCCTCTCCGGGCGGGCGCTGGTGGTTCGGGTTCGCGATGGTGCCGAGGTCGGGACCGCGGTGCACGAGTACCGCCACGGCGTGATCGAGGCCGTGCTCCTCGACGGCGGCCCGGCACTGCCTCCCGACTGGGCCCTACAGGACCCGGAGGACTACCGCGACGTCCTGCGGCACGCCGTCCCCGCCGCCATGGCCGACGCCGGTGTGGACCCGTCGCAGGTCATCGGCATCGGCACCGACTTCACCGCCTGCACCGTCCTGCCGACGCTCGCCGACGGCACCCCGCTGTGCGAGGTCCCGGAGCTGCGCCACCGGCCGCACGCCTGGGTGAAGCTGTGGAAGCACCACGCCGCCCAGTCGCACGCCGACCGTATCAACGCGTTGGCCCACGAGCGGCACGAGCCGTGGATCGGCCGCTACGGCGGCAAGATCTCCGCCGAGTGGCAGTTCGCCAAGGGTCTCCAGATCCTCGAGGAGGATCCGGAGGTCTACCGCCGTGCCGAGCGCTTCGTCGAAGCCGCCGACTGGATCGTGTGGCAGTTGTGCGACGAGGAGACCCGCAACGTCTGCACCGCCGGATACAAGGGCATCCGGCAGGACGGCCGGTACCCGTCGACCGACTACCTGAGCGCCCTCAACCCTGGCTTCGCCGACTTCGTGGCCAAGTTGGACGGTCCCCTGCTGCCGCTGGGCGAGCGGGCCGGCACCCTCAGCGCCCGCGCCGCCGCCTGGACCGGGCTGCCGGCGGGCATCGCGGTCGCGGTCGGCAACGTCGACGCCCACGTCACCGCCGCCGCCGCCCAGGCACTGAGCCCCGGCCGACTGGTGGCCATCATGGGCACCTCCACCTGCCACGTCCTCAACGGCACCCACCCCGCCGAGGTGCCCGGCATGTGCGGCGTCGTCGACGGCGGCATCAGCGCGGGCGCGTGGGGTTACGAGGCCGGGCAGAGCGGGGTCGGCGACATCTTCGGCTGGTTCGTCAGGAACGCCGCGCCGGCCGGAGTCGCGTCGCACGAGCGGTTGACCGAACTGGCCGCCGACCAACCGGTCGGGGCCCACGGCCTCATCGCGCTGGACTGGTGGAACGGCAACCGGTCACCGCTGGTCAACCACGACCTCAGCGGCCTGATCGTCGGGCTGACCCTGGCCACCCGGCCGCAGGACGTCTACCGGGCGCTGCTGGAGTCCACGGCGTTCGGCACCCGGATGATCATCGAGGCGTTCGTCGAGGCCGGGATACCGGTCACCGACCTGGTCGTCGCCGGTGGTCTCGCCTCGAACCGGCTGCTCATGCAGATCTACGCCGACGTCACCAACCGCCCGCTGGGCATCATCGGCTCCGCCCAGGGACCGGCGCTCGGCTCGGCGATCCACGCGGCCGTCGCCGCCGGGGCGTACCCGGACGTCCACCGGGCCTCGGCGGCGATGGGCCGGGTGAACGAGGGCGTGTACCAGCCGGACCCGGACAACGCGCGGGCGTACGACGCCCTCTACGCCGAGTACCGCGCGCTGCACGACCACTTCGGCCGCGGCGGCGACGACGTCATGCTCCGCCTGCGGGCGATCAGGAACACGGCCCTGGACGCGGCCGCGGCGCGGACCGACACGGTTCTGGAGGCGATCGGATGAGCAACGACGTGGCGCGGCAGGTGAGCGTCCTGCGGGAGACGGTGGCCCGCCTGCACGCCGAATTGACCCGGTACGCGCTGGTGGCCTGGACCGCCGGCAACGTCTCGGCGCGGGTCCCGGGCCAGGACCTCATGGTGATCAAGCCCAGCGGTGTCGACTACGACGCCCTGACGGCGGACACCATGGTCGTGTGCGACCTGAACGGGACCGTGGTCGACGGGAACGGCGCGCCGTCCAGCGACACCGCCGCGCACGCCTACGTCTACCGGGCCATGCCGGAGGTCGGTGGCGTCGTGCACACGCACAGCAGCTACGCCACCGCCTGGGCGGCCCGGGGCGAGTCCATCCCGTGCTGGCTGACCGCGCAGGCCGACGAGTTCGGCGGGGAGATCCCGGTGGGGCCGTTCGCGCTGATCGGTGGTGACGACATCGGCAAGGGCATCGTCAGCACCCTGTCCGGGCACCGCTCGCCGGCGGTGCTCATGCGCAACCACGGGGTCTTCACGATCGGCAAGGACGCCCGCGCGGCGGTCAAGGCCGCGGTGATGTGCGAGGACGTCGCCCGTACCGCGCACCTGGCACGGGCGCTCGGGCAGCCGCTGCCGATGACGCAGGCCGACATCAGCTCGCTGCATGACCGGTATCAGAACGTCTACGGCCAACGCCCGGCATCCGGCTGACCGGGAACGGCCCCTTCTCGTACCAACCTCACCACCACACCGGGACACGCGCGCGCCACGTGTCCGGACCACCCCACCGAGGAGAACCGATGAGAACCAGGAGAACGGCACGCACCCTGCTCGCGGTCGTCGCCACCGTGCTGCTCACGGGCAGCGTGGCGGCCTGCGGCAACAGCGACACCGGCGACGGCTCCGCCGACGACGGCAAGGTCACGCTGGGCTTCTCGCAGGTCGGCGCGGAGAGCGGCTGGCGGACGGCGAACACGACCTCGATCAAGGAGGCCGCCGCCGCCGCGGGGATCGAGCTGAAGTTCGACGACGCGCAGCAGAAGCAGGAGAACCAGATCAAGGCGATCCGGAACTTCATCCAGCAGAAGGTCGACGTGATCGCCTTCTCGCCGGTGGTGGAGTCCGGCTGGGACACCGTGCTCAAGGAGGCCAAGGACGCCGGCATCCCGGTGATCCTGACCGACCGCTCCGTCGACTCGGCCGACAAGTCGCTCTACAAGACGTTCCTCGGCTCGGACTTCGTCAAGGAGGGCCGGCTGGCCGGCGAGTGGCTGGTGGAGCAGACCAAGAGCGCCAGCGGGCCGGTGAACGTCGTCGAGCTTCAGGGCACCACCGGCTCGGCGCCGGCCAACGACCGCAAGGAGGGCTTCGCCAAGGCGATCGCCGCCAACCCGAACCTGAAGATCGTCGCCTCCCAGTCAGGCGACTTCAAGCGGGCCGACGGCAAGCAGGTCATGGAGCAGTTCCTCAAAGCCAACCCGAAGATCGACGTGCTCTTCGCGCACAACGACGACATGGGTCTGGGCGCGCTGGAGGCGATCACCGCGGCCGGCAAGGTGCCCGGCAAGGACATCACCATCATCACCATCGACGCGGTGAAGGACGGCATGCAGGCCCTCGCCGACGGCAGGTTCAACTTCATCGCCGAGTGCAGCCCGCTGCTCGGCCCGCAGCTGATGGACCTGGCGAAGAAGGTCCACGCCGGCGAGGAGGTCCCGGCCCGGATCGAGACCGAGGAGACCACCTTCACCCAGGAGCAGGCCAAGGAGGCACTGCCCAACCGCAAGTACTGACCGACGCCGGGGTCGCCGTCCGTCGACGGCGACCCCGGCCCGTCGCTCGCTCCTGTCCTACCGACACCATCCAGAAGAGGTCCGATGGGATGACGGATAGCCGTCCGGTCCTGACCATGACCGGGATCAGCAAGACCTTCCCCGGGGTACGCGCGCTCCACGACGTCGATCTCCGCCTGTTCCCGGGCGAGGTCCACGCCCTGATGGGCGAGAACGGTGCCGGCAAGTCGACCCTGATCAAGGTGTTGACCGGCGTTTACGCCATCGACGAGGGCACCGTCGTTCTCGACGGTGAGCAGGTCGCCTTCAGCGGCCCGATGCAGGCGTCGGCCTCCGGGGTGAGCACCGTCTACCAGGAGGTCAACCTCTGCACCAACCTGTCCGTGGCGGAGAACATCTTCATCGGCCGGGAGCCCCGTCGTCTCGGCGCGATCCGCTGGGGCGAGATGCGCCGGCGGGCGCGGGCGCTCCTGGCCCGGCTGGATCTCGACATCGACGTCACCGCGCAGCTCGGCACGTACTCCCTGGCGGTGCAGCAGATGGTCGCCATCGCCCGGGCGATCGACGTACGGGCCCGGGTCCTGATCCTCGACGAGCCGACCTCCAGCCTGGACGCCGGTGAGGTCGCGCAGCTCTTCCGGATCATGCGGCAGCTACGCGACGAGGGCATCGGCATCCTCTTCGTGACGCACTTCCTCGACCAGGTCTACGGCATCGCCGACCGCATCACGGTGCTGCGCAACGGCGCCCTGGTGGGGGAGTACCGGACGGAGGAGCTGCCCCAGCTCAGCCTCGTCGAGAAGATGATCGGCAAGGAGCTCGACGTCCTGGAGCGCCTCGACGAGCAGCAGAAGCGGACCGTCGCCGTACGGTCCGACGCGGCCCTGCTGGTCGACGCGTCGGAGCTGGGCCGCAAGGGTGCGGTCGCCCCCTTCAGCCTGCGGATCCACGCCGGCGAGGTGGTCGGGCTCGCCGGCCTGCTCGGCTCCGGCCGTACCGAGGTGGCGCGGTTGCTGTTCGGCGCCGACCGCGCCGACCACGGCACGGTCGTCGTCGACGGCGGCGGGACGCAGGTGCGAAACCCGGTCCAGGCCATCGACCGCGGCGTCGGGTTCTGCTCCGAGAACCGCCGCGCGGAGGGCGTCGTCCCCGAGCTGTCGGTGCGGGAGAACATGATCCTCGCGATGCAGGCGGCCCGCGGGTGGCTGCGGCCGATCCCCCGCCGCCGGCAGGACGAGCTGGTCGAGAAGTACATCCAGGCGCTCAGCATCCGGCCGGCGAACCCGGATCTGCCGGTGCGCAACCTCTCCGGCGGCAACCAGCAGAAGGTGCTCCTGGCCCGCTGGCTCATCACCGAGCCGCGCCTGCTCATCCTCGACGAGCCCACCCGGGGGATCGACGTCGGCGCGAAGGCCGAGATCCAGAAACTGGTGGTCCAGCTCTCCGACGACGGCATGGCGGTGCTGTTCATCTCCGCCGAGCTGGAGGAGGTGCTGCGGCTGAGCCACCGCGTCGCCGTGATGCGTGACCGGACGATGGTCGCCCAACTCGACAACGACGACACCCTCGACGCCGACCGCGTCATGCGGACCATCGCCAGCGGCACCACCGGTGCGGAGGTGATCCGGTGAACGCCGTCGCCGACCGCCTCCGCCCGCTTACCGGCCACCGCCTGTTCTGGCCGGTGCTCGTGCTGGTGGTCATGATCCTGGCCAACACGATCTACCGGCCCGGCTTCCTCTCCATCGAGGTCAAGAACGGGCACCTCTACGGCACCCCGGTCGACATCCTCCGGCTGAGCGCACCGCTGATGCTGGTGGCGCTGGGCATGACCCTCGTCATCGCCACCGGCGGCATCGACCTCTCCGTCGGATCGCTCTGTGCCATCAGCGGCGCCATCGCCTGCCTCCACATCAGCGAGGCGCCCGACCAGAACAGCCCGGCGACCGTGCTCACGGCGCTCGCGCTGGCCTTCGGCGCCGCGCTCGCGCTCGGCGCCTGGAACGGGGTGCTGGTCGCCGTCATCGGCATCCAGCCCATCATCGCCACGCTGATCCTCATGGTGGCCGGCCGAGGGCTCGCACAACTGGTCACCGAGGGCCAGATCATCACGATCAACTCCGGGCCGTACCGGGCGATCGGGCTCGGGCACTTCCTGACCCTGCCGCTGGCCGTCTTCATCGCCCTCGCGGCGGCCCTGCTCATCGCCGCCTTCACCCGGCGTACCGCGCTCGGTCTGATCGTCGAGTCGGTCGGCGGCAACGCCGAGGCGAGCCGGCTGGCCGGCATCCGATCCAGCCGCGTCGTCTTCCTCGTGTACGTGCTCAGCGCCGCCTGCGCCGCGGTCGCCGGGTTCATGATGACGGCGAACGTGTCCAGCGCCGACGGCAACGCCGCCGGCCTCTGGGTGGAGCTCGACGCGATCCTCGCGGTGGTCATCGGCGGCACCTCACTCGCCGGTGGCCGGTTCTCCCTCGGCGGCACCATCCTCGGCGCGCTGATCATCCAGACCCTCACCACCTCGGTGTACGCCATGAACATCTCGCCGCAGACGGCCCTGCTGTTCAAGGCGGTCGTCGTCATCGCCGTCTGCCTCATCCAGGCGCCGGCGTTCCGGGCCAGGTTCAGCCGCCGCCGTCGCGGCACCACGCCCGGGCCCACGGCGCGGCGGCGGGAGAAGGAGCAGGTGCCGGCATGAGCAGCACGTCACTGACCACCGGCCGCGCCTGGCGACCCAGGGTGCCCCGACGGCACGTCCCGGTCCTGGCCACCCTCGCCCTGCTGCTGGTCATGTACGGCGTCGGCGTGTCCCAGTACCGGGCGTTCTCCAACGTCCAGGTCGTCTTCAACGTCTTCATCGACAACGGCTTCCTGCTGGTCGTCGCGGTCGGCATGACCTTCGTGATCCTCACCGGCGGCATCGACCTGTCGGTCGGCTCCGTCGTCGCGATGACCGCCATGGTGTCGGCGTCGCTGCTCCAGGACGGTCTGCCCGCGGCCCTGGTGCTGGTCGTCGCGCTGCTGATCGGCCCGACGCTCGGGTTCCTGATGGGCTGCGCGATCCACTTCTTCGAGATCCAACCGTTCATCGTCACCCTCGCCGGGATGTTCTTCGCCCGGGGCATGTGCACGTTCATCAGCGACGCGTCCATCCCCATCACCGACGGCTTCTGGACGGCCGTGTCGCAGGAGCGCATCGGCGACCCGCGCGGCAACTTCGTGTCGATCATCGTGCTGATCGCGTTCGCGGTGGTGCTGGTCGCCGCGTACGTGCTGGCGTACACCCGCTTCGGCCGCACCGTGTACGCGATCGGCGGCAACCCCCAGTCGGCGCTGCTGATGGGCCTGCCGGTGGGGCGTACCCGAATCGCCGTCTACACGGTCAGCGGCCTCTGCTCGGCTATCGGCGGCATCCTGCTGTCGTTCTACACGCTCTCCGGCGCACCGCTGATCGCCATCGGCATGGAGTTGGACGTGATCGCGGCCGTCGTCATCGGCGGCACCGTGCTCACCGGCGGGTCCGGCTACGTCTTCGGCACCGTGCTGGGCGTGCTGGTGCTGGGCGTGATCCAGACCCTGATCACCTTCGACGGGAGCCTCAACTCCTGGTGGACGAGGATCGTGATCGGTGGCCTGCTCTTCGCCTTCATCCTCCTCCAGCGCCTCATCGGCATCCGCTTCAAGTGACCGCCCATCTCGCGGAAGGCAACTGCATGGCAACGCACCCCCAACCCGAGGTCTGGTTCCTCACCGGAAGCCAGGGCCTGTACGGCGAGGACACCCTCCGGCAGGTCGCCGAGCAGTCCCGGCAGATCGCCGCGCAGCTCGACGACGCGCCGGGGATCCCCGTCCGGGTGGTCTGGAAGCCGGTCCTGACCTCCAGCGTCGACATCCTCAAGGCCTGTCGGGACGCCGCCGCGCAGGGTGTGGTCGGGGTGATCGCCTGGATGCACACCTTCTCGCCGGCCAAGATGTGGATCGCCGGCCTGGACGCCCTGCGGACGCCGCTGCTGCACCTGCACACCCAGGCCAACGTCCTGCTGCCCTGGGACGAGATCGACATGGACTTCATGAACCTGAACCAGGCCGCGCACGGCGACCGCGAGTTCGGCTTCATCCAGACCCGGCTCGGCGTCGCCCGCAAGACCGTCGCCGGGCACGTCAGCGACCCCCGGGTGACCGCCCGGGTCGGCGCCTGGGCCCGGGCCGCGCTCGGCTACTCGGCGATGCGGTCGCTGCGGCTGGCCCGCTTCGGCGACAACATGCGCGACGTCGCCGTGACCGAGGGCGACAAGGTCGAGGCGGAGCTGCGCTTCGGCGTCTCGGTCAACACGTACGGCGTCAACGATCTCGTCGCGGTCGTCGACCAGGTGGCCGACGCGCAGATCGACGACCTGGTCAAGGAGTACGACGACACCTTCCGGGTCGACCCGCAGCTGCGGCCCGGCGGGGAGCGACACGACTCGCTGCGCTACGCCGCGCGCCTCGAACTCGGCCTGCGCGCGTTCCTCGAGGAGGGCGGCTTCCGGGCCTTCACCACGAACTTCGAGGACCTCGGCGGTCTGCGCCAACTGCCCGGCATCGCCGTGCAGCGACTCATGGCCGACGGCTACGGCTTCGGCGGCGAGGGCGACTGGAAGACCTCGGTGCTGGTGCACTCGCTCAAGGCGATGGCGGTCGGGGTCGAGGGTGGGACGTCCTTCATGGAGGACTACACCTACGACCTGACGCCGGGCGACGAGCTGGTGCTCGGCGCCCACATGCTCGAGGTCTGCCCGACGATCGCCGGTGACACCCCGAAGGTCGAGGTCCACCCGCTGAGCATCGGCGGCCGCGAGGACCCGGTCAGGCTGGTGTTCGACGCCGCGCCCGGCCCGGCGGTGGTGCTCGGTCTCGCGGACATGGGGGAGCGCTTCCGCCTGGTGGCCAACGAGGTCGACGTGGTGGCGCCGCCGCACCCGCTGCGCCGGCTGCCGGTCGCCCGGGCGGTGTGGCGGCCCCGCCCGCACCTGGCCGGCTCGGCGGAGGCCTGGATCACCGCCGGCGCCCCGCACCACACCGTGCTGTCCCAGGCGGTGGGCGTCGAGGAGCTGCACGACCTGGCCGAGATGGTACGCACCGAGCTGGTCGTCATCGACGAGCACACCGAGCCCCGCCGCTTCGCCAACGAGATCCGGTGGAACCAGGCCTACTACCGCCTCGCCCGGGGGTTCTGACCCGCGCAGGAGGGCAACCACCAGCGCGCCCTCGGCCTGGCCCGCTGGTCGGTTCCGTCGGTGGCCCCGGGTGGTCCTCCCGTGCCGGGAGGGCCCCCGTCGGCGTTCCGGTCGCTGTCCCGGCTCATGCGTGACGTCTTGACGAACGCCATGTTATCGCTCACAGTCGATGGATGGGTCGATCGGCCTCCACGGGGGCATGCCGGCCGAAGACCTCCTTGCCGGGGTCGTGCGACTCTGTGCGTCATGACGGTGGCACGGCTGTGAGCGATCACATTCGAGATGGCCGATCGCCGCGGTGGTCGCAGGCGCCCGGGTGACGCTCCCCGACGGAATCCGGATCGTGTCAGCGCTCTCGAAGGAGGATCATGGTTGCCATTGGTGGGCCCTCGCGGGCTGTGCCCCGACGGCGTGGTTGGTTGTCGCGTGTCTCGGCCGCGGTGGTCGCGGTGCTCGCGGCGAGCGGGCTCGTCGCGGTGTCTCCGGGGCCGGTTTCGGCGGCGACGGTGGACACCAGCGCGTGGTACGTGTTGGTGAATCGCAACAGTGGCAAGGTGCTGGACCTGTACAACGGGGCCACGAACGACGGGGCGCGGATCACGCAGTGGCCGCGCAACAACGGCAACGGGCAGCAGTGGCAGTTCGTCGACTCCGGCGGCGGGTACTACCGGTTGAAGTCCCGCCACTCGGGCAAGGTGCTCGACGTCTACAACTTCTCCACGGCCAACGGCGCCAGCATCGTGCAGTGGAGCGACGGCAACGGGACGAACCAGCAGTTTCGGCTGGCGGACTCAGCCGACGGGTACGTGCGGTTGATCAACCGGAACTCGAACAAGGTGGTCGAGGTGCAGAACGCCTCCACCGCTGACGGCGGCAACATCGTGCAGTACGACGACTTCAACGGTGGCCATCAGCAGTGGCAGCTGGTCCGCGTCGGCGACAGCGGCAACCCCGGCGGCACCTTCAGCAACCCGGTCGTCTGGCAGGACTTCGCCGACGTCGACATCATCCGGGTCGGCGACGTCTACTACATGTCGGCCTCCACCATGCACTACTCGCCCGGCGCCCCCGTGCTGCGGTCGTGGGACCTGGTGAACTGGGAGTTCGCCGGGCACTCGGTGCCCCGGCTGGACTTCGGCACGAAGTACGACCTGGCCAACGGCAGCCACGGGTACGTCGACGGCATCTGGGCCTCCACGCTGAACTACCGGCCGAGCAACCGCACCTTCTACTGGGCCGGCTGCATCGACTTCGCCCAGACGCACATCTACACCGCGTCCGCCGTCGACGGCACGTGGAGCCGCCACACCACCATCCCCAACTGCTACTACGACGCCGGGATGCTCGTCGACGACAACGACACCATGTACGTCGCGTACGGCAACGGCACGATCAGCGTGGCCCAGCTGTCGCCGGACGGACGTACCCAGGTGCGGGCCCAGCAGGTGTACCAGACACCGTCGAGCATCGGCACGCTGGAGGGAGCGCGCTTCTACAAGCGCAACGGCGCCTACTACATCTGGCTCACCCGCCCGGCCAACGGCCAGTACGTGCTGAAGTCGACGAACGGCCCGTTCGGTCCGTACGAGCAGCGACAGGTGCTGCTCAACATGCCGGGTCCGATCTCCGGCGGTGGGGTGCCGCACCAGGGCGGACTGGTGCAGACCCAGAACGGGGGCTGGTACTACATGGCGTTCACCGACGCGTACCCCGGCGGCCGGATGCCGACGCTGGCCCCCATCACCTGGACCAGCGACGGTTGGCCCCAGGTGCAGACGGTCAACGGCTCCTGGGGCGTCAACTACCCCAACCCGCTGCCGTCGCGTCCGGTCAAGCCGCTCACCGGGACCGACACCTTCCCCGGCACCACCCTCGGCGTCCAGTACGAGTGGAACCACAACCCGGACAACAGCCGGTGGTCGGTGAACAACGGGCTGCGCCTGCAGACCGCGACGGTGACCAACGACCTCTACCGGGCGCGCAACACGGTGACCCATCGGATCCAGGGTCCGACCTCGACGGGCACCATCGAACTGGACTACTCCACGATGCGCGACGGCGACCGGACCGGGCTGGCGATGCTGCGCGACACCTCGGCGTGGATCGGCGTCAAGCGCGACAACGGGGCCACGCGGGTGGTCATGACCAACGGCCTGACCATGGGCACCGACAACTGGAACACCACCGGCACCGGAACCGAGATCGCCAGCGCGCCGGTGTCCGGCGGGCGGATCTGGTTGCGCGCCAACGCCGACATCCGGCCCGGCTCGGGTCGCCAGGCGAGGTTCTCGTACAGCACCGACGGGGTCACGTTCGTCCCGCTGGGCAACGCCCTGACCCTCAACAACGCCTGGCAGTTCTTCATGGGATACCGGTTCGGCATCTTCAACTACACCACCCAGTCGTTGGGCGGCCAGGTGACGGTGCGCCGGTTCACCCTGACGACACCATGACACCGGTCACCGTTCCCAGGCGTACGAGAGCCTGAGGATCGTACGGCGAATGGTCCGGGGCGGGGTGCGGGGAACCATCGGAAACCGCTCCCGCCCCGGGGCGCGCGCCGCCAGCAGTCCCGTCTGGTGTGCCGGCTCAGCCGCACCCTGACCGACGGGACGACTGGCGTAGACTGTCGGCGTTTCCACCGGTCACCCGGCACACGTCGCCGTGGCGGAGGCAGCAACACGATGGCCGCTCCCGTCGACGACGACGTGTGCGATCGTCGACGGGCAGGCGGGGAAGTGAGGTGGCCGTGCGCAGTCCCGCGATGACGGACGTGGCTCGCCTCGCCGGCGTCTCCCACCAGACGGTGTCCCGGGTCCTCAACGGGCACCCCAACGTGCGCGAGCAGACCCGGCTGCGCGTCCAGGCGGCGATCACCGAGCTGGGCTACCGGCCCAACCGGGCCGCGCGGGCACTGGTCACCGGCCGGTCCCAGGTGATCGGGGTGGTCGCGCAGAACACCACCCTCTTCGGCCCGGCCTCGCTGCTGACCGCCCTGGAACAGGCGGCCGCCGAGGCGGGCTTCGCGGTCAGCGTCGGCAGCGTCAGCGACCTCGACCACCAGTCCATCTCCGCGGCGGTGGAGCGGCACCTCGCGCACCGGGTCGCCGGCATCGTGGTGATCGCGCCCGTCGAGTCGGCCGGGGAGGCGCTCGGACGGCTGCCGAAGGACGTACCCCTGGTAACCGTCGACGGCGACCCGCGGCGGCCGATTCCGCTGGTGACGGTCGACCAGGTCGCCGGTGCCCGCGCCGCCACGCAGCATCTCCTCGACGCCGGGCACCGGACGGTCTGGCACGTGTCTGGCCCGCCCGACTGGTTCGACAGCGCGGGCCGCATCGAGGGGTGGCGGGAGGCCCTGCGGTCGGCGGGTGCCGAGGCGCCGCCGCTGATCCCGGCGGACTGGTCCGCGGCGGCCGGCTACCGGTGCGGGCAGATGCTCGCCCGGATACCGGAGGTCACCGCGGTGTTCACCGCCAACGACCACCTGGCGCTGGGCGTGCTGCGGGCGCTGCACGAGCACGGCCTGCGGGTGCCGGACGACATCAGCGTGGTCGGCTTCGACGACGTGCCCGAGGCGGCGTACTTCATCCCGCCGCTGACCACCGTGCGTCCCGACTTCGCCGCGGTCGCCCGGGCGAGCCTGGACCTGCTGCTCGCCCAGATCGAGTCGTCGCAGGTCGTCGGCCCGCTTCGGCAGACGGTCGCACCGAGCCTGGTCGCCCGCCGCAGCGTCGGGGCGCCGCCGCGCCGTTAGGGCCGGGTGGAGGTCCTCGCGACACGGTTCAGACGAACCGCCAACGCTGGTCGGCGGCCCCGCTGTCGGTGCCGAGGACGATCTGCGCGCCCTGGCTGCCGGAGCCGCCGCTCACCCCGAGGACCCGGCCGCCGTTGGCGCACTGGACGCGGAAGTAGCCGTTGCCGCCGTACCGCAGCCGCCACCGGTGGTCGTTCGCGCCGTTGTCGGCCCACTGCACGATCCGGGCGCCGGCGGCGCTGGCGCCGCCCTCGACCCCGAGCACCTTGCCGCTGTGCGAGTTGCGCAGCCGCAGGTAGCCGCCGGTGTCCACGATCGCGGTCCACAGGTGGTCGGCGGTGCCGGTGTCGCCCCACTGGAGGACGAGGCCGCCGTCGGTGGTGGACATGTCCCGCACCCCGAGCACGAGCCCGCTGGCGAGGTTCTGGATCCGGCGGGCGCCGTTGGGCACGAACCTCCACTGGTTGTCCGGGCTGCCGTTGTCCTGGTCCTGCACCGCCTGGGCGCCCTGGGCGGTGGCGCCGCCGGAGATGGCGAGCAGCTTGCCGGTGTGCGCGTTGCGCAGCTTGTGTGTGCCGTCGCCCACGTCGACGGGCGTCCAGTCGTGGTCGGCGGTGCCGTTGTCGGCCCACTGGACGATGCGGGCGTCGTCGGCGGTGGACATGCCCTCCACGCCGAGTACCTTGCCGCTGTGGACGTTGCGCAGCCGGATCGTCGACCCGCCGGGTAGGAGCTGCCAGTCGTGGTCGGCGGTGCCGGTGTCGCCCCACTGGAGGGCGGGGCCGCCGTCGGCGGTGGACATGTCCCGGATGCCGAGCACCAGGCCGCTGGCCGCGTTGACCAGGCGGAAGCTCGCGTTGCCGCCGCCGTTGCCGGCGACGCTCCAGTAGACGGTGTAGTTGTGCCCGTGCGCGTCGTGGAAGGGTCCGAGGCCGACCGTGGCGCCGTTGGCGACGGCGGTGAACGCGAGGGCGCTGGTGCTGGTACGCGTGATCGAACCGGTGTTCAGCGCGGGCAACCCGCTCAGGGCGGTGTTGCCGTAGTTGCCGGAGAGCACCACCGGGCCGTACGTGACGGCCTGCACCGCGGCGTTGTCGTTGGCGGCCGACATGACGACCCGCATCGGCAGCCGGACCGTGACCACGTCGCCGGAGGCCCAGGAGCGGGTGAGACTGGCGTAGCTGCCGGGGGTCGTGGCGATGTTCTGCGGCGTGCCGTTGACGCTGACGCTGGCGCCGCTGGTCCATCCGGGGATCCGGATCCGCATCGTCCACGATCCGCCGGCCGAGCCGGTCACGGTCAGGGTGGTGGTGTCGCCGACCGGGTACGAGGTGCTCTGGGTGACCGTGATCCCGCGCTGCGTCCAGGTGAGTACCGACGGCATGAACAGGTTCACCGTCAACGTGGTGCCGTTGTGGAAGTAGATGGAGTCCATCAGCGTGGTGTTGGTCTCCAGACCGGTGCCCTGGCAGCACCAGAACGAGTCGTAGTCGGTGCTCCAGGTGCCCCCGCCCCACGCCGGACCGACCCCGCGCCGGCCGCCCGGGTTCAGCGGCGTGAAGTAGGTGACGTGGCCGTGGGCGTCGGCCGGGTTCTGCTGGCCGATCATGTGGTTGAGCAGCGCCCGCTCGTAGAAGTCGAAGTAGGCGGCCCGGTTCGGGTCCAGCAGCCACAGCTCCCGGGTCAGCTTCAGCATGTTGTAGGTGTTGCAGGCCTCGCAGGTGTCGGTGCGCAGGTACCCGGCGATGGCGTCGGGGGAGCGGAAGTGCTCGGCCTGGCTGTTGCCGCCGATCACGTAGCTGTGCGCGTCGACGGTGATGTTCCAGGCGTTGCTGGCGATGTCCCGGTACCGGGTGGTGCCGGTGGCCTTGAACTCCCGGGCCGCGCCGATCCACTTCGGCACCTGCGTGTTGGCGTGCAGCCCGTTGAGCTGGTCGGAGTTGGCGGCGAGGGGGTTGAACACGGCGTTGTGGTCGAACCGCTGGGCGGCGGTGAGCCACCGGGCGGTTCCGGTCTGCTGGTACAGGTCCGCCAGGACGGCGTTCATGCCGCCGAACTCGGTGCCCAGCATGGCCTGCGTCTGGGCGGTGGTGAGCCGGGCGGTGCGCCAGTCGACCCAGCCGGCGAGTGCCAGCAGCACGTCGCGGGCCTGGGTGTTGCCGACGAGGCGCCAGACGTCGAGCAGCCCGGCGAGTGTCTTGTGGATGCAGTAGTACGGCACGTTGCCGTTGCTCAGCGTCCGCGCCTCCAGCGCGGTGAAGTCCGACTCCGGGAAGCCGGACAGGTATCCGGTGTTGAAGCCGGCGGCCGCGTTGTTGGCCTGGCACCTGGCCAGTTCCGCCACCATGCGGTTCGCCTTGTCCCGGCAGGTGGCGTCCCCGAGCACCGCCCAGGCGTGGGCCCAGGCGGTCAGGACGTGTCCCTGCATGTGGGTGCGGAACGGAAACGTCGGGGCGTCCCAGCCGCCGGTCGGCGCGGCGCCGGCCGTGGAGAGGCGGTGGTTGGCGCGGAAGTTGTAGAGCAGCCGGTCGACGTCGACGAACCGCAGGTAGTTCAGCGTGCGGCTCTGGTTCTCCTGCCAGCGGCTCGCCGACAGCCGGACCTGGCCGGGCTCGAACGCGTAGGCGGAGACGCCGATGTCGGACCGGGCCGGGGGCAGGGCGGCGCTTGCCGCGTCGCCGCCGGTGACGGCGCCGAGGACGGGCCCGCCGGTGGCGGCGACGGCGGCCACGCCGGCGGACCTGAGCAGGAGTCGACGGTTGAGGAAGGGAGTGGGCATCAGGGCCTCCGGAAGCGGGGGTCGGGGTGCTACGACGTGAGCCGGAAGGTGGCGTCCTGCCGGTCGGCGGCGCTGGAGGAGGCGCTCAGCGGGTCGATGCGCAGCAGGTAGCCGGAGTGTCGGAGGTAGCGGTCCGGGAAGTTGTGGGAGCGCAACGACGTCCACGAGGAGTCGGCCAGGCCCGGCGTGCGGTGGAACGTGGCGTCGGCGCGGAACGTCGCGGTGCCGTTGTCCGGTTCGAGCCGGATGGCGTAGGCGCTGTGGCGCAGGAAGTTGCCGGGCCGGTTCACCGACTCGAACGACACCCCGGAGGGGTCGGCCAGGCCGGGCACCAGCCGCCACAGCTGGTCCTGGTACGGGTCGAAGGGGTACGCGTCGAGGCGCCCGACACCGTTGAGGTGCCGTACGAACCGGTCCGGGAAGTTGGCGGACTTCAGCCGGACCCAGTTCGGGGTGCCCCACCGGCTGACCGCGCCGGCGTACTCGGCCTCGGTGATGCCGAGGATCGAGCCGTGCTTGCCGTTCAGCGGCGGGGTGTAGTCGCGCTGGTTCAGCGTGGTCCACGCGTTGGCGGTGATGTTGCCGCTGGACCAGGCGTAGTAGTCGGCGTTCACCGGGGCGAACGAGTCGCCCCACAGGTACCAGCCGTTGCCGTCGTTGCGCTTGACCAGCAGCGGGGCCTCCATCGCGTCGCCCTGCCGCAGGCCGCCGGTGTAGGTGGTGAAGCTGTTCGGGGCGCCGGTCGACGAGCGGGCGCCGTACAGGTTTCCGTTGGCGAGGTTCTTGTAGTACAGGTACGTGACCCCGCCGTCGACCATGATGTCGCTGTCCAGGACGCCGAAGCCGGGGCTGAAGAAGACCTGCGGGGAGCCGACCGAGTGGAAGTCGGACGTGTAGTTGACCAGGAACACGTCCCCGCTGCTGGTGTTGCAGGAATAGACGATGCCGTACTGCCCGCGGTTGGCGTCCCAGAAGACCGTCGGCGCCCAGGTGTGCGCGTTGTAGGTGTGCATCCGCAGCCGCCGGTAACCGGTGAAGCCGGTCAGGTTCGTCGAGTCCCATACGTGCAGGTACTGGCTGATGACGCCGAAGTTCGTGCCGCGCAGGTCGGTGGCGATGACGATGTACGTGCCGTCCTGCTTGCGGAAGATGAACGGGTCGCGCAGCCCCAGTTGGCCGGCGGTCGGGGTGGCCACCGGGTTGTTCTGGTTGAGCGGGGTCCAGTTCAGACCGTCGCGACTGACGGCGAGGTGCAGGCCGTAGTCCGCGCCGACGAAGTTCGGCGACTCGGTGAAGTAGGTCATCACGTAGCCGGTGTAGGCCGCTGCCGAGGCCGCCCGGGGGGCGATCGTCAGGCCGGTGGCGGTGGCCGCGCCGGTGGCGACCGCACCGAGGGTGAAGGCTCGTCGGGTCAGGGCCATGGGGTGACCTTTCTCGATGGTGGCGGGAGAGCGGCGGTTGGCGGGCCGGCGCCGCGAGAGCCCTTACGTCCTGGTTCTTTCGGGTGCTGGTCGTGGGGCCGGCCGAGTCAGGACGGGCCAGCCGTCGGCGAGCGCTCCGGCCGGCCGAAGGGCCCGGCGGCACGCCGTCGCCGGAGCGGGTGTGACGTCGGGGAAGAGGTGCGGGACGGGTGGTGCGTGCCACGGGCGCGGCGGTCGGAACGGCCGCGCGACCGTCCAGACAAGCCATGGGGAAACATCTATGTTATCGATAACATAGTTTCCGCGTGACGCCCGCGCAAGACTCCTCCCGGCCCGGGAAGCCGAGCCCTGTCCGCCGGTCGCCCGCCCGCCTGCGGTGCGGATCCGGTCGCCTGCGGGCAACGGGACGGCACCGGAGCGCGCGGGGCAGGAGCCGACGCACCTCGGATCTCGCATGCTCCGGGACCGGACACGAGATCGACCCAGAAATATCCGGGCAGCGATGTCGAGAACCCGGGACCGGCTCCGTCCCCGTGGTGGACGCGATCAGAATGGGTTCGCACCCGCACCGAGAGGGGAAACACGATGGCCAAGTACCTGCTGCTCAAGCACTACCGGGGCGCTCCGGCCGGGGTCAACGACGTACCCATGGACCAGTGGACGCCGGAGGAGATCTCGGCGCACGTGCAGTACATGCAGGACTTCGCGACCCGGCTCGAGGGGACCGGCGAGTTCGTCGACGGTCAGGCGCTCGCCCCCGAGGGGACGTTCGTCCGGTACGACGGTGAGGGGCGCCCGCCGGTCACCGACGGCCCGTTCGCCGAGACCAAGGACCTCATCGCCGGCTGGATGGTGATCGACGTCGACAGCTACGAGCGCGCCGTCGAGCTGGCCGGGGAGCTGTCGGCCGCCCCCGGGGCGGGCGGGAAGCCGATCCACGAGTGGCTCGAGCTGCGCCCGTTCCTGACCGCGCCGCCCACCATCACGGAGTGACCTGATGCAGGAGGCCCTGCTCCGGAGCCTCACGCCCGGCGTGCTCGGGATCCTCGTCCGCCGCGGAGCCGACTTCGCGGCGGCCGAGGACGCCGTACAGGATGCGCTGGTCGAGGCGGTGCGCACCTGGCCGGCCGACCCGCCGCGCGACCCGAAGGCCTGGCTGGTCACCGTGGCCTGGCGTCGGTTCCTCGACGCGACCCGGGCGGACGCCGCCCGCCGTCGGCGCGAGGACCTCGTCGACGAGGAGCCCGCGCCCGGGCCCGCGCCCACGGTGGACGACACGCTCCAGCTCTACTTCCTGTGCGCCCACCCGTCGCTGACGCCGGCGTCGGCGGTCGCGCTCACGCTACGTGCCGTCGGCGGGCTGACCACCCGCCAGATCGCCCAGGCGTACCTGGTGCCCGAGGCGACCATGGCGCAACGCATCAGCCGGGCCAAGCGCACCGTCTCCGGCGTGCGGTTCAACCAGCCCGGCGACGTCGCGACCGTACTGCGCGTCCTGTACCTGGTCTTCAACGAGGGCTACTCCGGCGATGTCGACCTCGCCGCCGAGGCCATCCGGCTCACCCGGCAGCTCGCGGCCGCGATCGACCACCCCGAGGTGGCGGGGCTGCTCGCCCTCATGCTGTTGCACCACGCCCGGCGCGCCGCCCGGACCGCGCCCGACGGCAGCCTGGTGCCGCTCGCCGAGCAGGACCGCGGCCGGTGGGACACCACGTCGATCGCCGAGGGCGTCGAGATCCTGCAGGCCGCCCTCGCCCGCGACCGGCTGGGCGAGTTCCAGGCCCAGGCAGCCGTCGCGGCGCTGCACGCCGACGCGCCCACCGCCGCAGAGACCGACTGGGTGCAGATCGTCGAGTGGTACGACGAGCTCGTCCGCCTGACCGACAGTCCGGTCGTCCGGCTCAACCGCGCGGTGGCCGTCGGCGAGGCCGACGGACCGCGCGCCGGCCTGGCGGCGCTCGTGGCGCTGGACGATTCGCTGCCCCGCCACGCGGCGGTGGCGGCGTACCTCCACGAGCGCGACGGCGACCTGGCGACGGCGGCACGGCTGTACTCCGAAGCGGCCCGGCGGGCGCCCAACCTCGCCGAACGTGACCACCTGACGCGCCAGGCCGCCCGGCTCAACGCCCGCCAGCGCCCCTGAGCGGTCCAGGACTTCACCGCTTTTTCGTACGACAGGGCCGCCCCGGAGGGAGGCCACTCCGGCTCCGGTCGCTCCTCGGGAGACCGGGCGAGCGGCACAGGCCGAGAGAGTGCCGGATCGAGGAGAGCCCAGGTCGCGGCCCAGCGTCGCCGGACAATCAATGTCCTAGGACGCTTTAGGGGATGTGCGTCAGCCGGCACGGGCGGAACCCGACCTGGTGTCATTCATCGAGGGCGAGTCGGGTCGGTAGCGGTGCCAGCGGGCTCGGGTCTGGTGGCGGCGTCGCCGGGCGGACCAGCCGCGGTCGGCGACCACCGCGTCCATCTGTTCGGGATCTGCACCGCGCCGCGGTGCAGATCCCGAGCCGTGGCCATCGTGCGCGGGGCCTGTCACCTCCGATAGCGCTGTGCCACTGCCGCGAAGGCGGCCTTGGGTTCCCATTCCATGTCGGGGTAGGTCTGCCCTCGGCGCCCTTCGAGGAGCTTGACGATGCCCAGGCCGGCCCGGTCCAGGTCGTCCCTGGGGTCGCCGTCCGGGCGGTGCGGGTAGCCGGGCAGGGCGAACAGGAACACGAACGCGCTGTCCACGCCCTCGGTCTCGAAGATCTCCAGCAGTTCGCTCAGATAGGTGGCCTGGCCGGCCTCGTCGCGCTCGTATACGCCGTTCAGCCGTACCGGAGCCCTGGTCTCCGGGTCGTACTCGACCACTTCCAGCACCCGCCCACCGCGGTCTCCCGCGCCGCGGTAGGCCGCGGTGCCGAACCCGGTGATGGCGAGCGGCTTCGGGCTCTGGGCCAGGATGCGCACCGCGTCCCGGAACCGGTCGGCGACCTCGGCGGAGCGGATCAGCTCGAACGCCACGATGTCGAAGGGAGTCCAGTCGACCTGCTCGAACTGGATGGACGCGTAGGTGAGTTTGCCCTGGAAGCGCTCGCGGACCGTCGCCGCGGCGTCGCGGAGGAACGCGTTGATGTGCACGCCGAGTTCGCGGATGGCTTCGGCCCGCCGCTCGGGTTGGCTCATCAGCCGCTCGACCCGATCCTCGGGGCTCTCTCCGGACAGGAACCCGCGGTTCATCACGCTCAGCTCGACGCCTGCGACGAACACGACTGTGGCCCCCTGCTGCCGGACCCGTTCCGCCCGCTCGGCGCAGTCGCGAAAGAGCGTGAGGATCTGCTCCGGATCCAGCTCCAGCGGGTAGGGCGAGAACCAGACCTCCAGTCCGAGCTCGGCGGCGGCACCGGCGGCCAGTTCCAGTCGATCCGGGTCACCGCCGATGATCTGGACCGCGTTGCAGTGCAGGTCGTCGCGGATGATGGCGAGCTCGCGCCGGACCACCGCGAGGTCGAAGTGCTCGCGGGACGTCTGGCCGTGCACGACGAATCCGGTGTCGTAGGTCATTCCTCTTGCTCGCATGGCGACGTCCTCTCTGTCGGTCCCGGTCCAGGTCGAGACTGGCAGGAAAGATGCGTGCACGCAAGTTTGCATTCACGCAACTTTGCGTGTGTGCAGCCCTGCATGGGACGCTGACACCGTGACACCACCAGGGCTGCGGGAGCGGAAGAAGCAGGCCACGCGTGAGGCGCTACGCGAGGCGGCCCTGCGCCTGGCCGAGGAGCGCGGACCGGACCAGGTGCGGGTCGAGGACATCGCCGAAGCGGCCGGGGTCTCGCCGCGCACCTACAACAACTACTTCGCCAGCCGCGAGCAGGCGATCGTCTCCGCCGTCACCGCGGACCGGGAGGCGCGCATCGCGGCGGCGGTCGCGGCCCGGCCCGCAGGAGTACGCCTGGCCGACGCCGTCACCCAGGCAGTGGTCGAGCAGTACACGAACACCGGCGAGCGCGAACACAAGGCGCTGCTGCTGATCACCACCCAGACCGCGCTGCGCGACGCGTTCCTCGACACCACCGCCGGCATCGAGCCCCCGCTCGCGGCGGTGATCGCCGAACGCCTGGACGACGCCGAAGCGCACACGGCCCGCGTCCTCGCGGCAAGCGTGGCCGCGGCAGTTCGCATCGCACTGGAAGGCTGGCTCCGGCCGGCCGGGAACCCGGAGGCCGCCGGGAGTCTCGCCGCCGGAGGACTGGTCGTGCCCTCCGGCTCACTGGCCGACCAGCTCCGCAAGGCGCTGGCCCCGCTCGCGCCCGCGTTCGACGCCGCCGAGCAGCACAACCAGCCGTGAAGCCGACCCAACCGGGGCATCCGCTGCACCAGCAGTAGATCCGGAACATGCCGATGCGCCCGGCCATCGTCCTCGGCGGTCGACGCAACGTAGCCGACGCTACGTCAGGTCGCGATCCACGACTGGAGTACTAGCCTGGCCGGCGTGCCGACGCGGCTCGTGCAGATCAACATGAAGGCCCGGAACGACTCCGTGCTGGGCGGTTTCTGGGCGGAGGCGCTCGGCTGGGAAGTCTCCAGCGAGGGGCCCGGCGTGACAAACCTCGAACCCGAGGGCTTCGTCTACCCCGACCCCGTCGCGGTCTGCCTCGACCTCATCGTCTCCTGCGTCCTCACCCCAGGCTGACCCGGGCAGCCGTGCGGGTGGCCAGACGCGGATCCCCGGCGGTGGTCAGGTGGCGGCGGTCGCGACCGGCCGCGGGTACTGGTGGAAACCGCTGCCGCTCTTGCGCCCGTACCTGCCCGTGTCCACCAGTTCCCGCAGTGTGCGCCCGGGCCGGAAGCGGGGGTCACCGGTGCACTCGAGCAGCACCAGGAGCGTGTCGACGACGGTGTCCAGGCCGATCAGGTCGGCGGTACGCAGCGGACCCGTCGCGTGGCCGAGGCACTCCTGGAAGACCCGGTCGACGGTCGCGGCGTCGGCGGTGCCCTGGCCGACGACCTCGGCGGCCTCGTTCACGGTGAGCATCAACACGCGGTTGATCACGAAGCCCGGCCCATCGGCGACCACGATGCCGGTCTTGCCGATCGCGGCGAGCAGGTCGAGGGTGCGCTGGAGGGTGTCCGCGCTGGTCCGTGGCGCACGCACCACCTCGACGCTGTCCCTGAGGGGCGCGGGGTTCATGAAGTGCGTCCCGACCACCCGGTCCGGCCGGCGGGTGCTGGCGGCGAGCCGGTCGATCGGGATGGCGGAGGTGACCGACGCGAGCACCGTCGTCGGTGGACAGACGGCGTCCAGCTCGCCGAAGATCCGTTCCTTGAGCGGGATGCGTTCCGGTGCGCACTCGACCACGTACCCGGCCCGGTCGAGCCCGGCGGTCCGGTGGGTCCAGCTGATCCGCTCGACCACCCGGGCCACCGGCTCGCCCGCGCGGTCCGGGGCCAGCAGCCGGGCCTGCCGCAGCCCGGTACGCAGCCGGTCCGCTGCCGCCGCCACCCCGGTCGTCGACCCGAGCGCCGGGTCGACCACGACCACGTCGTACCCGCCCTCGGCCAGGCACTGGGCGATGCCGAGCCCCATCGTGCCGGCGCCGACCACCCCGACGGTTCCGCTCATGCTTCCCCCTCGCCGCGTCTGATGATCCGTCCGCTGTGCCCGCTCACGCCGTCACCACCCGCACCGGGTGTGCCCGCGCGGCCGGCGGCCGGGCCGGGTCGATCGAGAGCGTCCACCGGTCGCCCGCGTCGTCCTCGACGGCGAAGCCGGCGAACCGCAGGGTGACCAGCATCTGCCGGTTGACCGAGGTGGGCACGAACTCGGCCACCGGCCGCCGGCCCGCGGCGAGCGCGGTGTGCACGAGGTGGTCGAGCAGGGCCGCGCCGGCGCCGCGGGACAGCACCCGGCACGACATCAGCAGCAGCCGCAGTACGGTCGCGTCCGGCCGCGACTCGGTAACGGCCAGCCCGACCGTTCCGTAGGAGCCGAACCTGTCCCGCAGCCGCGCCACCAGCACCTCGTGCCGCGGCGACGCGCACAGCGCGTGCAGCTCCGCCAGGCTGAAGGTGACGCCGGTGGTGTTCAGCTGGTGGGTGCGTACGGTCAGCTCGTGCGCCCGGGCGAGGTCGGCCGGGCCGGCCCGGCGCACCTCCAGCACCAGGCCGAGCGAGGCGAGGAAGTCCGCGGATGGCCCGGCATGCGTGGCCTCGGCGGCCCGGCGTCGCTCGTCGGTCCGGTAGAGCTGGCGGCGCTGCCGGGACTCCTCGGTGACGAACTCGCAGGCGAACTCGGGCAGGGCCGGCAGTTCGGCGACGGCGTCGGCCGGGTGGCAGCGCACGACCGGCAGCGCGGCGGCCACCTCGGCGCGCTCCACCGGGTCGTTGTCGACGAACGCGACGGAGTCCAGGCCGATGCCCAGGTCGGCGGCGATCCGGGCGACCGCGAGGGACTTGGCGCCCCAGCCCACCTCGACCCGGGTGAACAGGTCGAGCAGGCCGTGCGCGGCCAGGTGGGCGGTGGCGGCGGCACGCTCGCCCCGGCTGGCCACGGCGTGCAGGACGCCGCGCCGGTCCAGGGCGTGCAGCGTGCGTACGGCGGCGGGGAACGGCACCGGCTCGTCGCCCTCCAGCACGACGCCGTCCCACAGGGTGTCGTCGAGGTCCCAGACGAGGCACTTCACCATGCTGGTCACGGCCGCCCTCCCGGCCCCGTCGCGCGGGCGCGCCGCAGCAGGTGGTCGGCGACGTGCAGCTCGGCCACCTGGGAGGAGCCCTCGATGATCTCCATGACCTTGGCGTCCCGGTAGAACCGGCCGGCCCGGCTGTCCGGGGCGCAGCCGGCCGCACCGAGGACCTGCACGGCCGTGCCGGCGACCCGGGCGGCGGTGCGCGCCGCCGCGTACTTCGCCGCGACCGTGCCGGCGATCGCGTCGGGAGCACCGGCGGCCCGCCACCGGGCGGCCCGGGCAGCGAGTTCCCGCGCGGCGGCGGTGTCCACCGCGGCCCGGCCCAGCAGCCCCCGTACGGTCTGGTGCTCGGCGAGCAGGGTGCCGCCCTGCCGGCGGGTGAGCACGTGGTCGGTCATGTCCCGCAGGCACGCCTCGGCCATGCCCACGCAGCCCCAGCCGACCGTGAACCGGCCGTGGTCGAGTGCGCTGGCCGCGACGTGCGACAGGCCGAACCCGGACGGTGCGACGCGGTTCGCCGCCGGTACCCGTACGCCGTCGAGCCGGATGTGGGCCAGCTGGGCGGCCCGCAGGCCGAGCTGACCCTCGACCGGCTGCCGCGTCACGCCGGCCCGGTCGGTCTCGACGAGCACGGCGGTGTGCCGGCCGTCCAGCACCCCGAGCACCAGTAGCACGTCGGCGACCTGGCCGAAGGTCACCCAGCGCTTGGCCCCGGTCAGCTCCAGGGTCGGCTGCCGGCCACCGCCGACGGCACGGATGCGGGTGTCGACGGCGGTCAGGTCGCTGCCCGCGCCGGCCTCGGTGGCGGCGAATCCGGCGAGCAGTTCACCGCGGGCGAACGCGGGCAGCCAGCGCGCCCGCTGCTCGGCGGTGCCCCAGCGCAGGACGGCCGCGGCGACCATGGCCTGCACGGTGACCAGCGCGCGCAGCGCGCCGCACACGCCGCCGAGCCGGGCGCACAGCTCACCGAGCTGCGCTGGTGTGGCGCCGAGGCCGCCGTGCCCGACCGGCAGGTCAGCGGTGAGCAGCCCGGCGGCCGCCGCGGCGCGGCGTACCCCGGCGGGCAGCGCGCCGTCCCGGTCCCAGCGGGCCGCCTCGTCGCGCGCCGCCGCGGCGAGGTCGTCGCCGAGACCGTCGAGCGCCGGCGGCGCGGCCGCGGCGGTCACGCCGGGATCCCGGCGCGGCCGGCGGTCTTGGCCAGCACGAAGTCGGTCAGCCGGGAGATGGTGCGGAAGTGGTCGAGGTCGAGGTCGGCCACCTCGACCTCGATGTCGAAGCGACGCTCCACGAACACCACCAGCTCGATCGCGAACAGCGAGTTGAGCAGGCCGAGCGCGAAGTAGTCCTCGTCCGGGCCGATCGGTCCGGACACCGCCGGGGCGATGAAGTCGTGCAGCTCCCGCGCCACCGCGGGCCGGTCCGGTGCTCCCATCCCCACTCCCATCTCAGTCTCCCGCGACGGCCGCAGCGGGATCGCCGTCGAACTCGACCAGCACCATGCTCCAGGCGGCCACGGGGCTGGAGCTGATCAGTACGGCCCGCTCGCCGCCCCGCAGCCGCCCGGTGCCGATCTCGGTCGCCAGGTTGAGCAGGACGTCGTTCGCGCCGAGGTGGCCCAGGTCGCGCAGGTTGTCGCGGCAGGTGGGGGCGACCGTCACCCCGAGCGTCTCCTCGACGAACCGGAACGCGCCCGCCGACAGGTTGTGGCTCACGTGCCGGGCGACGTCCGCCGGCGTCAGCCCGTTGCGGTCCAGCAGGCTCCGGTACATCGCGCGCAGCCGATTGCGGCTCTCCAGGGCCAGTTGGAAGGAGTACTCCCGGGGGTCGCGGCACTGCTCGGTCCAGCGGGCCGACGGGCGGTCCCGGTAGTCCACCCGGAACAGGTCCCAGTAGCGGCCGTCGGTCTCCTGGAGCACGTCGCGTACCCGCAGCGGCCCGTCCCGCGAGACGACCACGGCCATGCCCCCGTCGCCGCTGACGGTGACGGGGTGCCGGTAGCGCCGGGGCGTGGCCGGCGTACTGCCGTGCACGACGAGGACGTCGGTCAGGTCCGGGTCGGCGGCCAGCAGGCCGCGCGCCACCAGCAGCGCCGGCGTGGTCGACACGCAGCCCAGCCCGCCGACGGCGAAGGTCAGGGCCCGGTCGGCACCGAGGTACGCCTGTAGCCGGGTCTCGGCGGAGCTCATCAGGGTGGCCGGCGCGCG
This sequence comes from Micromonospora sp. AMSO12t, assembly GCF_008806585.1. Classification (NCBI taxonomy): domain Bacteria; kingdom Bacillati; phylum Actinomycetota; class Actinomycetes; order Micromonosporales; family Micromonosporaceae; genus Micromonospora; species Micromonospora sp. AMSO12t. The sequence continues at coordinate 21,458 of NZ_WAAS01000012.1, read as the reverse complement.
GGACTCCACCACGACCAGCGCCCCGATCCGTGCCGGGTCCAGCCCGGCGGCGCCCAGCGCCCGGGTGGCGGCTCCCGCGGCCAGGTCGAACGCGTCCAGCTCCGGGTCGGTACGCACCCGGTCGATCCCGAGGCCGGCGCAGAGTTCCCGCTCGGCCGGCCCCAGGTACGCCAGCTCCGGCAGCTCCGCCACCGCGACCGACCGTTGCGGCAGGAACGACGCCATCGTCCGTACCGCGATCGTTCCGGGCATGTCGCCACGCCTTTCGGTAGCAGGGGCCGTCGTCGGTGTCCCGTCCCGGGCGTCCGGACCCGCTCCTGTGTCCGGTGTGCCGTGCGCCGACTCGATGCCACTCTGCCGATCGCGGCTCGTGCCGGGACAGAGAAGGACCGGCAACGCCTCTGCCGGTCCTTCTCTGGTTCCGGCCCGCTCGCGTCCACCAGTCTCGATCCGACGCCGACCGCCGGTGAAGGGGAGACCGCCGATGCCGAGCCGGATGCCCGACCAGACGAACGCCCCGCCGCCGAGCGGCACCCGGATCCGGCCGGTGCCGCGCACCGGCGCGCTGCGGCTGTCGCCCGGACAGGAGCGGCTGTGGTTCCTCGACGGGCTGCACGGCGACGGCACCGAATACCTCGTCTGGCTGCGGATGCGCCTGCGCGGGTCGTGGGATCCCGCGGTGTTCGCCCGCGCCGTGACCGCGGTCGTCGGCCGGCACGAGGTGCTGCGCACCCGGTACCGGGACAGCGACGGCGAGCCGGTGCAGGTCGTCGACCCGCCCGGCCCGGCCGACGTGACGGTCGTGGACCTGACCGGGGGACCGGACGCCGGGACCCGGGCTGCGGCGCTGCTCGACACGGCGGCGGGCCGGCCGTTCGACCTGCGCCGGGAGCACCCGCTGCGGGTCGTGGTGGTACGGCTCGCGCCGACGGAGCACCTGGTCGGCCTCACCCTGCACCACATCGCCGCCGACGCCTGGTCGTGCGACGTGCTGCTGCGCGACCTGGACCACGCGTACCGCGCGTTGGCGGCCGGCCGGCCCGTGCCGGCGCCGCCGTCGGTGCAGTACGCCGACGTCGCGGCCTGGCAGCGGGCCCGGCGCGAGGCCGCCGGCGCGGCCGGCATCGGCTACTGGCGGGACCAGCTCGCCGGGCTCGAACCGGTCCTGCTGCCCACCGACCGCCCGCGCGGCACCCGCCGCGACCCCAGCGGCGACATGCTCGCCGTGGACGTGCCGCGGCACGTCGCCCGGCTGGTCGCCGCCGCCGGCGAGCGGTACGGCACGACCGCGTTCATGACGCTGCTTGCCGCCTTCCAGGTGCTGCTGGCGCACCGGACCGGCCGCACCGACATCGCCGTCGGGATGCCCGCCGCCGGGCGGGACGTGCCGGAGACCGAGGACCTGATCGGCTTCTTCGTCAACACCCTGGTGCTGCGGACCGACCTGGCGGGCGAACCGTCGTTCACCGAGGTGCTGGACCGGGTGCGCACGACGGTGCTGGCCGCGCTCCTGCACAACGACGTGCCGTTCGAGGATGTCGTGGCGGCGGTCCGGCCCCGCCGCGACCCCGCCCGCAACCCGCTGTTCGAGATCATGTTCCAGGTCCTGCACACGGCGGAGACGCCTGGCACGCTCGGCGGCGCCACGGTGTGGCCGCTGCCCATGAACGCCACCGACGCCAAGTTCGACCTGGTCTTCACGGTCTGCCGCACCGCGGCCGGCGACCTGCGGTGCGTTCTCGAGTACGCCGGCGGCCTGTTCGACCGGACGACGATGCTCCGGCTCGCCGAGGACTACGTGGCGCTGTTGGAGCGGTCGACCCGCGAACCGGAGGCCCGGGCGGTCCGGCTGGCCCCGGCGCCCGGCGCGCCGGGCGTGCCGGCTACTGCGGCGGTGCCGGCGGGTGCCCCCGTTCCGCCGGCACCCGCCCCGGCCGGCCCGGTCGAGCAGGTCGTCGCCGGGATCTGGTCGCGGCTGCTCGGCGTCGACGACATCGCCGCCGACGACGACTTCTTCGACCTCGGCGGCCACTCGCTGCTGGTCGCCCGGGTGCGTACCGCGCTGCGGCGGACGTTCGCCGTCGATCTCCCCCTGCAGGTCCTGTTCGAGGCCACCTCCGTGGCCGGACTCGCGGCCGTGGTCACCGCCGCGGTCCGCGCCGACGTCAGCCGACTCTCCGACAGCCAGGTGCAGGACCTGCTGTCCCGAGCCGCCCGGGAAGGAACCCGATGACCGAGATGCTGGAGTCGCCCACCCCGCACGAGAAGCTGCTGGAGCGCCGGCTGCTCGGCCTCGAGCCGCTCCCCGAGCCGGGCATCCCCCCGGCGTCGCGGGCGGACCCGCCACCGCTGTCGTACGCCCAGCGCCGGCTGTGGATCATCGACCGGCTGCGCCCCGGCGGCGTCGAGTACCTGGTGCAGATCGCGCTGCACATGACCGACCGGCCGGGCAGCCGGCTGGACCTCGACGCGCTGCGGGCCGCGCTGGACGGGTTGGTGGCCCGGCACGAGGTGCTGCGCACCCGCTACCCGGTCGGCCTCGACGGCGAGCCGGTGCAGCTGATCGACCCGCCCGCCCCGGTCCCGCTGCCGATCCGCGACCTCACCCACCTGGACGGCGACACCCAGTGCGGATTGCTCAACCGGCTCGTCTCCGTCGACCGCGAGCCGATCGACCTGGCCGCCGGGCCGGTTTTCCGCGCCCTGCTCGTCCGGCGGGAACCCGACCAGCACCTGCTGCTGCTCACGACCCACCACATCGCCATGGACCTCTGGTCGGAGGGCCTGCTGCTCGACGAGCTGCACCATCGCTACACCGCCGCGCTCGACGGTCGCCCGGCCGACCTCCCCCCGCTGCCCGCGCAGTACGCCGACGTGGCCGCCTGGCAGCGGCAGCGGACCGCCGAGCTGCGCGAGACCCAGCTGCCGTACTGGCGCCGCCAGCTCGCCGGCGCCACGCCGGTGGACCTGCCGGCCGACCGGCCACGGCCGGCGGTACGGGACTCCGCCGGCGACGTCGTGCCGTTCACCGTGCCCGCCGAGGTGGCGGCAACCCTCGGTGAGCTGGCCCGCCGCCACCGGGCCACGCCGTTCATGGTCCTGCTGGCCGCGTACGCGGTCGTGCTCGGGCGGTGGAGCGGCCGGACCGACGTCACGGTCGGCACGCCGGTCGCCGGCCGTGGGCACGACGACGTGCAGGACCTCATCGGGCTCTTCGTGGACACCGTCGTGGTGCGGGCCGACCTGGCCGGCGATCCCACGTTCGGCGAGCTGGTCGAGCGGGTCCGCCGTACGTCGCTGGACGCCTTCGCCCACCAGGAGCTGCCGTTCGAGCAGCTCGTCGAGGAGCTGGCGCCCGTCCGCGACCCCGCGCGGACGGCGCTCTTCTCGACGATGTTCGTCTGGCAGGAGGCCGGGCCGGACGGCTTCCAGGCGCCCGGCCTGGACGTCCTGTCGGTGCCGATCCCGTTCGCCGACGCCAAGTTCGACCTGACCCTGTCGGTGGGCCCGGGCCCGGACGGCTCGCTCGCCGGCGCCGCGGTCTACGCCACCAGCCTGTTCGACCGCGCCACGATCGAGCGCTTCGTCGCACACGTCGGTCGGCTGCTGGCCGGCGTGGCGGCGGCCCCGGACATCCCGCTGGCCGACGTCGACATCCTCCCGCCGGCCGAGCGCGAGCAGCTGCTCGACGGCTGGAACGACACCGCGACCGACGTGCCGGCCACCACGCTGCCCGCGCTGTTCCGGGCCCAGGTGGCGGCCACCGGGGACGCGGTGGCCGTGCGGACGGCGCAGCGGAGCCTGTCGTACGCCGAACTCGACGCCCGCGTCACCGCGCTGGCGCTCCGGCTGCGCGCGGCCGGCGTCGGTCCCGAGTCGGTGGTCGGGGTGTGCCTGGAGCGCGGCCCGGACCTGGTGACCGCGCTGCTGGCCGTGCTCACCGCCGGCGGCGCCTACCTGCCGCTGGACACCGAGAGCCCGCCGCAGCGGCTGGAGCAGCTGCTCACCGACGCTGCGGTACGGGTCGTGGTGACCGACCGGGATACCGTCGGCACCGCCTCGCGCACGGTGCTCCGGCCCGACGTGGACGGCACCGCCCCGCACGGACCGCCGCCCGGTGACCCCGACCCGGACCACCCGGCGTACGTGCTGCACACCTCCGGCTCGACCGGCCCGCCCAAGGGCGTCGTGATCACCCACCGCGCGCTCGTGAACCGGCTGGCCTGGATGCAGCGCGAGTACCCGCTCGACGCCACCGACCGGGTGCTGCACAAGACCCCGTACGGCTTCGACGTCTCGGTCTGGGAGCTGTTCTGGCCGCTGATCACCGGCGCGACGCTCGTCGTCGCCCGTCCCGGCGGGCACCGGGACCCGGCGTACCTGGCCACGGCGATCGCCGAGCACGGCGTCACCACGCTGCACTTCGTGCCGTCGATGCTGCGCGCCTTCCTCGACACGCCGGCCGGCGAGCTGCCCTCGGTACGCCGGATCTTCGCCAGCGGCGAGCCGCTCCCGGACGGGCTGGCGGCGGCCGTGTCCGAGCGGATCGGCTGCGAGCTGCACAACCTCTACGGCCCGACCGAGGCGACGATCGACGTGACCGCGGCGCGGTGCCTGCCCGGGGAACCGGTCACGATCGGCCGCCCGGTCGCCAACACCCGCGCCCACGTCGTCGACCCGGACCTGCGGCTGCTGCCGGTCGGCGTACCCGGCGAGCTGGTGGTGGCCGGCGTCCAGCTCGCCCGCGGCTACCTGGGCCGCCCCGCGCACACGGCCGACCGGTTCGTGCCGGACCCGTTCGGCACGCGGCCGGGGGACCGGCTCTACCGCACCGGCGACCTGGCCCGGCACCGCGCCGACGGGACGATCGAGTACCTGGGCCGGCTGGACCGGCAGGTGAAGCTGCACGGTCACCGGATCGAGCCGGGCGAGGTCGAGGCGGTGCTCACCGCGCACCCGGACGTCGCCGCCGCCGTGGTCACCGTGCACGACGACCGGCTCGTCGCGTACCTCGTCGGCCCGGCCGCCGAGGCCGGCGCCGGGCAGGTCGGGCCGGCGGTCGACCGGGACGGCGTCGCCGCGTACGCCCGGGCCCGGCTGCCCCGCCAGCTGGTGCCCGCGCGGTGGGTGGTGCTCGACGCGCTGCCGCTGACCGCCGCCGGCAAGGTCGATCATCGCGCGCTGCCCGCACCGCCCAGCGGCGCCCCGCCGGCGGCGGAAGCGCCACGCACCCCGCTGGAGCGGACGATCGCGCGCGCCGTGGCCGACGCGCTCGGCGTCGACGCGGTGGGCCGGCACGACGCGTTCTTCGCGCACGGCGGCGACTCGATCCGGGCCATCCGCGCCGTCGGGGCGCTGCGGGCGGCCGGCCTGCCGGTGTCGGTGCACGACCTGTTCAGCCACGCCACGGTGGCCGAGCTGGCCGAACTGGTCGGCGCCCGGGCGCCGGAGCAGCCGGCCGAGGTGACCGAGCAGCCGGTCGTGGCGCCGTTCGCGCTGCTGTCCGAGGCCGACCGCGCGCTGCTGCCGCCGGGCCTGGTCGACGCGTACCCGATGGGCGAGATCCAGGCCGGAATGGTGTACGAGATGCTGGCCGCGCAGCGGCCGGTCTACGTGAACGTCAGCTGCTACCGGATCGAGGACGAGACGCCGTTCGACCTGGCCGACCTGCGCGCTGCCGCGGCACTGCTGGTGCGGCGGCACGAGATCCTGCGTACCTCGTTCGCGCTCGCCGGCTACACGCGGCCGCTGCAACTGGTGCACCGCACCGCCGAGCTGCCGGTGGACCTGGACGACCTGCGGGACCTGCCGCCGGCCGCGCGGCGCCAGGTCCTCGACGACTTCCTGCTCGCCCAGCGTGCCGCGCCGTTCGACCTGGCCGTGCCGCCGCTGCTGCGCTACACGGTGCACCAGACCGGCGAGCGCGAGTGGTGGCTCACCCACGTCGAGTGTCATGCGATCCTCGACGGCTGGAGCCACACGTCGGTGATCGCCGAGCTGCTCGGGTACTACCGGACGCTGCGCCGGGGCGACGTGCCCCGGCCGGCGCCGCTGCCGGCCGTCCGGTTCGCCGACTTCGTCGCGGCCGAGCAGGAGTCGCTGCGCTCGGCGGCCGACCGGGACTTCTGGACGGCCACGATCACGGCCGCCGACAAGCTGGAGATCCCGGCCGAGTGGGGCGGTCAGGCGGACGGGGCCGAGGGGCCGGCCGGCGCCGACGACGCGCCGGACCAGGTCGTCGTCGAGTACGCCGACCTGGAGCCTGCGCTGCGCCGGCTCGCGGCCGACGCGGGGGCGTCGCTGAAGAGCGTGCTGCACGCCGCCCACCTCGCGGCCTGGGGCGTGGTCACCGGGCGGCAGCGCTTCTTCACCGGGCTGGTCGGCAACGGCCGGCCGGAGCGGCTGCGCGGCGACGAGGTGATCGGCATGTACCTGAACACGGTGCCGTTCCCCGCCGACCTGACCGCCGGGAGCTGGCCGGAGCTGGTGCGGGCGGTCTTCGCGCGGGAGGCCCGGATGTGGCCGCACCGGCGCTACTCGATGGCCGCGATGCGGCGCGACGGCCGGCACGCCTCGGCGCTGGTCGACGTCAGCTTCACGTACCTGGACTTCCACATGCTCGACTGGAGCTCCGGCATCGACCTGGAGGCCGACTTCAGCCCGAGCGAGCAGCCGTTCTCCGCGGTGTCGTTCCCCGGGCACCTGCGCCTGCTCGGCCGGCCGAGCAGGATCGGCCGGCCGTACCTGGAGCTGGTCGGCCGGACCTACCGGCAGGTGCTGGCGTCGATGGCCGCCAGCGCGGCCGGGCCCGGTGCCGCCCGCGACCCCGGCGCCGGTCCCGACGCCACCCCGGCTGTGTCGCCGTCGCCGTCGCCGCGGACCGTGACGCTGGCGCCGGCCGACCGCGAGCGGGTGCTCGTCGACCCGAACCGCACGGACCGGGCGTTCCCCACCGATGAGCCGGTGCACCGGCTGATCGAGCGGCAGGCCCGGTCCGCGCCCACCGCCGTCGCGCTGCGGCAGGGCGTCGTCAAGGTCTACTACGCCGAGCTGGAGCTACGCGCGAACCGGCTGGCGCACCGGCTGCGCGCGCTCGGCGTCGGCCCGGGCACGGTCGTCGGCATCTGCCTGCCGCGGACGCCCGACCTCGCCGTCTGCGTACTGGCCGTGCTGAAGGCGGGCGGCGCGTTCCTGCCGCTGGATCCGGCGTACCCGGTCGAACGGCTGCGGTTCATGCTCGACGACACGGCAGCCGCGGTGCTGCTCGCCGCCGGGCGGCTGCCGGCCGGCCTCGTCCAGGCCGGCCCGGCGGGCGTGCCGACGGTCGACGTGACCGACGAGTCCGCCCAGCTCGACATGCCGGTCACCGCGCCGGAGGTGACGGTGGCGCCGGACGACCTGGCGTACGTCACCTACACGTCCGGCTCGACCGGGCGGCCCAAGGGGGTCGCCGTGCCGCACCGGGCGCTGCTCAACCTCCGGCACGCCCAGCAGGAGGTCTTCGACGTCCGGCCGGGCGACCGGATGCTCCAGTTCTTCTCGGTGGGCTTCGACGCGTCGGTGTCCGAGCTGGTCGCCGCGCTCACCGCCGGCGCCGAGCTGGTGCTGCCCGAGCCCGACCGCGACCCGGGCGACCTGCGCGCCGAGGCGGCCACGCTGACCCACCTATTCCTGCCGCCGTCGATGCTGAGCCGGCTGGACCCGGCGGACTTCCCGCGGCTGCGGGTCACCCTGGTCGGCGGCGAGGCGTGCCCCGCCGGGCAGGCCGACCGGTGGGCGCGGCACGCCGCGTTCGTCAACCTCTACGGCCCCACCGAGGCGTGCGTCGCCGCCACGTACGCGCCGGTCGCCCCCGGCTCGCCGGAGCGGATGCCGTCGATCGGCACCCCGCTGGCGAACGTGCGGTGCCACGTCCTGGACGCCGACGGCCGGCCGCTGCCCGCCGGGGTGCGCGGCGAGCTGTACGTCGCCGGCGCGGGCCTGGCCCGCGGCTACCTCGGCCGGCCGGCGCTGACCGCCGACCGGTTCGTCCCGGACCCGTTCGGGCCGCCCGGCAGCCGGATGTACCGCACCGGCGACGTGGTCTCCCGCGCCGCCGACGACTCGCTGCGCTTCCACGGGCGCGGCGACCAGCAGGTCAGCGTCCGCGGTTTCCGCATCGAACTCGGCGAGGTCGAGCACGCGCTGGAGGCGCACCCGAGCGTCGCGGCCGCGGCCGTCGCCGTCGCCGCGGCGGGCACCGAGGAGGCGACGCTCGTGGCGTTCGTCCGGCTCACCGCCGGCAGCTGCGGCGCCGCCCCGTCCCCGGCCGAGCTGCGCGAGCACGTACGCCGCCGGCTGCCGGCGCACATGGTGCCGACCCGCTGCCACGTCGTCGGGCAGTTCCCGGTCACCGCCTCGGGCAAGGTCGACCGCGCCGCGCTGGTCGCTGCCGAGCCGAGGCCCGCCGCGCAGATCGCGCCGGTGGCGCCCCGGACACCGCTGGAGCAGACCATCGCCGACGCCTGGGCGCAGGTGCTGCGGCTGGACCGGGTCGGCATCGACGACGACTTCTTCGACCTCGGCGGGCACTCGATGGCGATGATGCGGGTCATCTCGCTGTTGCGGGAGTCGCACGGCGTGGAGCTGACGTTCCGGGCCTTCCTGGAGCACCAGACCGTCGCGCGGCTGGCCGCCGCGATCACCGACGGCGCGGTCGGCGGCCCCGAGGCACCGGCCGCGCCCGGCAGCCGCAACCGGGCGCTGCTGTGGCTGCGGCGCGGCAGCGCCACGCCGCTGTTCTGCATCCACCCCGGCGGCGGCAGCGCCCACTGGTTCCAGCGCTTCCTGCCGTACCTGGACCCGCAGCTACCACTGGCCGCGTTCGAGTGGCCGAAGCCGCACGGCGACCACGCCACGATCCCCACCGCCGCCGAGATGGCCCGCCGGCACTTCGACGAGCTGCGGGCCGCCCAGCCGCACGGGCCGTACCGGCTGTTCAGCTGGTGCGGTGGCAGCACGATCGCGGCGGAGCTCGCCACCCTGCTGCTGGACGCCGGTGAGGAGGTGACCTTCATGCTCCTCGACCCGGTGCTGGACGCGCAGACCCGGCCGAAGTTCTACGAGCAGATGGGCTTCGTGCGCCGGCTGGAGAAGCTGGTGCTGGAGATCGACCGGGGCGGGCCGGAGGCGGACACGCCCGAGCGGCGCGCCGAGATCATGGACCTCTACGAGCGGGTGGCCAACGACATCGACGAGAAGGAAGGCATGGCGCTGCCCGAGCGCGGCGTCGGCGCCGCCTGGCCGCGGATGGTCCGGGTCTGGCGGGAATCGTTGCAGGCGCTCATCGAGTACCCGAACCCCCGCTACGCCGGCAAGCTGCACCTCATCGCCAGCGACGCGCTCGCCAACGGCCAGCACGTGGTGTCCTCCGGCCAGACGTTCGCCGACTACCTCGAACGCTGGGAGGAGCTGATCGGCGGCGGGATCGAGCTGCACCGGGTGCCGGGGGACCACATCGGAATCATGAAGCCGCCGCTCCTGGTGCACCTGACCGACGTGATCAGCGCCGTGCTGGCCGGCAGCCGATGACCACCAGGCCGGGCCGCCCGTCGACCGACCCGGCCGTGCCCCGACCTGCCGCATCCGACCCGGCCGCGCAGCAGCGGGCGTGGAACGCCACCGCCCGCGCGTACGCCGCGGACGGCCCGGTGCACCGGCTGTTCGAGGAGCAGGCCCGGCTCCGCCCGCACGCCGTGGCGGTGCGCTGGGCCGGCGGCGCGCTCAGCTTCGCCGAGCTGGACCGGCTCGCCAACCGGCTGGCCTGGGCGCTGCGCGACCAGGGCGTTGGACCCGAGACGCCGGTGGGCATCCGGGTGCCGCGCGGCCCGCTGCTGGCGGTCGCCGTGTACGGGGTGCTGAAGGCGGGCGGCTGCTACGTGCCGGTCGAGCCGGCGCTCCCGGCCGAACGCGCGCACACCCTACTGGCCGAGGCCGGTGTGCGGCTGCTGGTCGGCACGGCGGGCGAGGACGGCTGGCCGGCGCCGCCGCAGGTACGCACGGTGCCCGCCGACGCCCCGGTCCCGGACCACCGCGAGCTGCGGAGCCCGGAGCCCGGCACCGGCGCGGACTCCACCGCCTACGTGGTCTTCACCTCCGGCAGCACCGGCCGGCCCAACGGCGTCGCCGTGGCGCACCGGTCGCTGCACAACCTCTTCGCCTGGTGCCGCCGCACGCACGGCTTCGGCCCGCACGACCTGGGCCTGTCGGTCACCTCGCTCGGTTTCGACCTGTCCGTCTTCGACCTGCTCGGCCTGCCCGCGTACGGGGCGGGCGTCTACGTCGCCGACGACGCGCAGCGGTGCGACCCGGAACTGCTGCTCGACGTGCTGCTGCGGGAGCCGGTGACGTACTGGAACTCGGCGCCGACCACGCTGGCCCACCTCGCGCCGCTGCTCGGCGGGCACCGGGGCGCCGCAGGGACCGGGCACCTGCGGCTGGTCTACCTCAGCGGCGACTACACGCCGTTGACGTTGCCGGACGAGGTGCGGTCGGTCTTCACCGGGGCGACGATCGTCAGCCTCGGCGGCGCGACCGAGGCGACCGTCTGGTCGAACTGGTTCGAGGTCGGCGCGGTCGACCCGGCCTGGCGGAGCATCCCGTACGGGCGACCGATCGACAACGCGCAGTACTGGGTGGTCGACGAGGACCTGCGGCCGTGCCCGGTAGGGGTGCCGGGCGACCTGCTCATCGGCGGCGACGTCCTCGCCCTCGGCTACCACCGCCAGCCGGAGCTGACCCGGCAGCGGTTCGTCCCGGACACGCTCGGGCCCGACCCACGCGGCCGGCTCTACCGCACCGGCGACCGGGCGAGCTTCGGCTCCGACGGGGTGCTGACCTTCCTCGGCCGGGTCGACGGGCAGGTCAAGATCCGGGGCGCCCGGGTGGAGCTGGCCGAGGTCGAGCACCGCCTGCGCGGGCACGCCGGGGTGAAGGACGTGGTGGCGCTGGCCCGGCCGGACCGCGACGGCGAGCGCGCCCTGGTGGTCTACGTCGTGCCGGCCCCCGGCTGCCGTCCGACCGTACGGGAGCTGCGCCGGCACGTGGCCGCCGCGCTGCCGGACTACATGGTGCCGGCCGCGGTGGTGTTCGTGGACGGCTTCCCCGCCACCGCCAACGGAAAGCTCGACCGCGCGGCGCTGCCGTGGCCGGCACGCACCGGCAGCACGCACGTGCTCGGGGTGCCGGGGTAGCCGCCGTCCGGCCGCCGGTGGGCGCACCCGGGGGAGAGGTGCGCGCACGACCGCGGGCCCGCGCCGTCGCCCCCGGGATCACGACGGCGCGGGCCCGTTCACCGGGTCAGCACGGGTGGATGTACCAGATCGGGTTCCAGTCGACGGAGACCGGGATGTTGTCCGGGTCGATCTCCTGTCTCGTCACGCTTTCTCTGTCGCGGAGGTACGCGACCGCCTCGTCCGTCTGGTGGTTGACGGCGGCGCCGCGGCCCAGGAAGTTCGTGACACTCCGATTGTCGCAGTAGTAGAGCTCGAAGAAGGTGTGCTGACCGTCGCCCTCTCCCACGGCGTAGCAGGAGTAGCCCGACCTGCAGCTGCGCAGGTACTGGTTGCGGGCCTCCGTGCTCAGGTTGCGGGTCACGTACTCCCGGGGTCCGCTGCCGTTCTTGCCGTCGGAGAAGAACGGGCTGAGACCCGGTCTCACCTCCAGCGTGGTGTCCGCCCGCGCCGGGGACGCGGCGGCGGTGAGCAGCGCGACGACTGCGGCGGCTGTCGCCAGGACCCGGATTCTCCGTAGATCTCGCATGGGTTCCTCCGTCTGTTGCGGACGTTGTGGAACGAGCATGCTCGCCGCGGCACACGGCTGTCCTTACGGGCGAGTGCACAGCTGTTGCGTCAGCGCGCACACCCGCACCACTAACCAACCTATCGCTTGGTTGGTAAGCTCAGCTGCCATGCTGGCTCCCAGACGCGCGCCGGGGAGTCGCCTCACTACGCAAGGAGACCTCACGATGAAGGTGCTCGTCGTCGGTGGAACCGGCATGATCGGGGCCCACGCCGCTCTCCACCTGCGGGATCGGGGAGACGACGTCACCGTCGCCGCCCGGGGAGCGGTCGACGCGGACTCGCCCGTCGCCGACCTGCCTGTCCTGGTCGGGGACTACACCCGCCAGACGTTCACCCGCAAGGACCTGGCCCCCTTCGACGCGGTCGTCTTCGCCGCGGGCCAGGACGTGCGCCATCTGCCCCGCGACGTGGACGAGACCCAGTTCTGGAAGGAGACCCAGAGCGGGGGAGTGCCGGCCTTCGCCGCGCTCGCCAAGAGCGCGGGTGTCTCCCGCTTCGTCCAGATCGGCAGCTACTACCACCACCTGCGACCCGACCTGGCCGACTCCAACGCCTATGTCGCCGCCCGCCGCGACGCCGACGAGGGAGCCCGGGCGCTGGCGGACGCCTCCTTCACGGTCTGCACCCTCAACCCGCCCTCGATCATCGGTGCCATCCCCGGCATCACGGCCAAGCGCTACCGCCGCATGGTGTCCTGGGCGGCCGGCAACGAGCCGCAGTTCCCCGACCACGCACCGGCCGGCGGCACGAACTACATGTCGGCCCGGTCCCTGGCCGAGGCGATCGGCGGCGCGATCGACCGCGGTACGGCGGGCGCGGCATACCTCGTCGGTGACGCCAACCTCACGTTCGCGCAGTTCTTCCAGCTGCTCGTCGACGCGGCCGGGGGCAACCGCACCATCGCCGAGCTCGACGAGCCGCACCCCTTCATGCCCGACTCGATGATCGTCCAGGGCCGCGGGACCGTTCTCGCCTACGAACCGGATCCGACCGAGACCGCACTGCTCGGCTACACCCGCGGTGACTGCGAGCGTGCCGCCGCCGAGCTCGTCGAGGTCGTGCGCGCGGCGACCGCTCCCAGGTCGTGACCAGCCTCGACGCGGCCGACCTCACCGCGTTGCGCGTACTCTCCGAGACATATGCGGCGGCCGCCGACGACCGTGACGCCGCCGCGGTCGGCGCGCTCTTCGTCCCGGACGGCGTCCTCGTCGTCCCCGATCCGCCGGCTCACCTCGACCCCCACGTCTCCCACGTCGGCCGCCCCGCTGTCGTGGCCGCGCTCGGGGCACTCGCCGGGACGCTGGCGACGACCCACGTCGTGGCCGGGGCCCGCTACCTGCCGACGTCGACCGGGGCCCGTGGCCGGGTCCGCGGCACGGCCCACCACCTGCTGCCCGGTCGCGAAGGGCCCTCGGACCTGGTCTGGTTCCTGCACTACGACGACGAGTACGCGCGCACCGTCGACGGCTGGGCCTTCACGCGGCGCGCCGTGACCATCAACTGGATCGAACGCCACCGCGTCTCCGCGATCAGGACCGACGAGGAAGTGACCGGCGGATGAGCGCCACCCGCAGGCTCGAGGACCAGATCGCGGTCGTCACCGGCGGCGCCCGCGGGATCGGCGGCGGCATCTCCCGCCGTCTCGCCGCCGCGGGTGCCCGCGTCGTCCTCGTCGACATCGACGGGCAGGCCGCCGTCGACACCGCCGCCGACATCCGTGGCGCCGGCGGCGAGGTCGAGGTCGTCCTCGCCGACGTACGCACCGCCGACGGTGTCGCCACCGCGGTCGCCGCCGCGTCGGCCCTCGATTCGGGGCGGGTCGACGTGCTCGTCAACAACGTCGGCGACTTCCGCCCGGCCTCCAGGACCTTCCTGCACTCGAACCCGCAGCAGTGGCAGGCGCTCTACGAGGTCAACCTGTGGCACGTGCTCGCGATGACCCACGCGCTGCTGCCCGGCATGGTCGAGCGGGGCCGTGGCGCCATCGTCAACAACTCGACAGTCGAGGCCTTCCGGGGCATCCCGGCGTGCGCCCCGTACTCCGCCTACAACGCCGGGGTCAGCGCCTTCACCCGGAGCCTCGCCGTCGAGGTCGCCGGCCACGGGGTGCGGGTCAACGCGATCGCGCCCGACCTCGCCGACACGCCCCAGACACCGGCCACGGCGATGCTGCGTGGCCGAGACCCGGCGCTCATCCGCACGTGGATCCCCGTCGGGCGCTTCGGCGAGCCCGACGATTACGCCGCCGTCGTCGAGTTCCTCGCCAGCGACGACGCCCGCTTCGTCACCGGGCACACCATCCCCGTCGACGGAGGGACCCTGGCCGCCTCGGGCTGGTACGCGCGGGTCGACGGCAAGGGCTGGTCGAACATGCCCAACGAGGCCTGACCGTGGGCGCCGAGACCCACGCGGGGGTCCCGGCGCAGGCGGCCGTGCTCAGTCGCGGCGGTCGAGGCCGAAGAGCTCGGCTGCCGCCGCGAGCTGGTCGAGGTACTCGGCCAGCTCGCGGTGCCGCACGACGACGTTGACCACGGTGGCCCCCGCCTCGCCGATCCGGCCGACGAGGTCGAGCGCGGCCTCCGGGTCGCCCGTCGGGTCGAGGCGGGCCGGCGGGGTGATGACGACGTCGAATCCCTCCGGCAGGTCGTGCTCGGCGAGCATCCGCGGCAGGGTCCGCAGGTCCGGACCGCGATACGTCACCGGCGCCGGTGCCCACCCGTCGCCCAGGGTGACCGCGCGCCGGAGAGCGCGCCTGCTGTGGCCACCGACCCAGATCGGGACCTTCTCCTGGACCGCGTGCGGGCTGACGACCTGCTCGGTGAAGTGGTAGTACTCCCCGTGGTAGGTCGCGAGCCGCACCGACAGCGACGCCCGCAGGGCCCGCAGGGCGTCGTCCGCCCGTGGTCCGCGGTCGGCGAACGGGCGCCCGAGCAGCGCGAACTCCTCCTCCAGGTTGCCGACGCCCACTCCGAGGACGACCCGCCCCCCACTGAGGTGGTCGAGGGTGCCGTACCGCTTGGCCAGCTCGAGCGGATGGTGCAGCCCGAGCACGAGCACGTACGGCAGGAAGCGGATCCGCTCCGTGATCGCCGCGAGGTAGGAGAACGTCGCGACCGGGTCGTAGAAGCGTTCGCCCCGGGCCAGCCCTTCTGGAACGCTGACGTGCTCCGGGCAGGTGAGGAACTCGTACCCGAGCCGGTCGGCGGTCGTGAAGACCTCCCGCAGCTCGGCGACCCCGGCCTCGGCCTCCCACGGGGGCCGGGGTCCGGAGTCGGCCAGGACCGGGGAACTTAGGCCGATGCGCACGGCCTCAGGCCTCGGATTCGACGGCGCGGGCGAGGATGTCGCGGCCCTCGTCGGTGCCGTCGAGCTGGCGGTTCCAGCGGTGGGTCACCTTCCAGCCCTCGGCGGTGCGGGTGAACTCCCATCGGTTGGAGCCGGTACGCCAGATCCGGTAGCCGTTCTCGTCGGGAGCGTGGAGCACGAGCTGCGAGTAGTTCGTCACGACGGCCCGATCGCCGTCGACGACGATGTGCGGCAGGCCCATGAGATGGGCGGCGCCGGAGTGGATCAGGGCCTGGTGCCGCTCGCCGGTCACCATGGCGCGCAGCGCGTCCCGGCCGTCGAGCACGACCGGGTAGGTGTCGTACACGCCCTCCTCGGTCCACATCCGGGCGGTGACCTCGGCTGAGCCGCTGTCCACGGCGGGGCCGTAGCCGGCGACGATCTGCCACAGGGCGAGCCGGTCCTCGGCGGCGGCGAGGCGCCGTTCGGCCTGCTCGAGGCGCGCCTCGAGCCGGGCGAGCCGGTCGGGCTGCGAGTCGGTCATGGTGGGTTCCTTCCGAGCGGGCTTCTCGCGGGCCGATCCGGCCGGTGGCCGGTCAGGTCGTGGTCGCGTTCGTCTCGAAGCGTTCCGGGGTGAGCTCGCGCAGCGCGGCCATCTGCGCGAGGTGGTGGGCTGCCGAGGTGGCGACGAGGCTGGCGTTGACCGCGGTCGCCCCGACGGCATCGGCCGTGCGCAGGTGCTCGCGGGAGCCGTCCGGGTCCCCGAGCGGGTCCAGCGGGGGGATCTGCAGCACGAGGTCGAAGTCGTCCGGGCGCTCCACGGAGGTCCACAGGCGGGTCAGCTCCTGCGGCCCGAGGCCGAACGGCGCCCACCCGGTGCCGTACGCCACGGCACGGCGCAGCGAGCGGCGGGTGCGCCCACCGAACCACAGCGGCACCGTGGTGCGCGGCGCGTGCGGTTCGACGACGAAGTCGGTGAACGTGAACCGGGGCCCCTCGTGGTGCGGCACGGCCCTGCCCCAGGCGGCGCGCAGGGCCGCGATCGCCTCGTCCGCGACCGCGCCGCGCCCGGCGAACTCGGCGCCGAGCAGGTCGAACTCCTCCTCGAGGCTGCCGACGCCGACTCCGAGGATGACGCGCCCGCCGCTGAGCAGGTCGAGGGTGCCGTAGGTCTTGGCGAGGGCCAGCGGGTGGTGGTATCCGATGACGACGACGTTCGTCGCGAGCCGGACGCGGCGCGTCGCCGAGGCGAGGAACGACAGCGTGGCCACGGGGTCGAAGTACGTCCCGCCCCGCTCGGCGGCGATCGGGGCGGGCACCGCGACGTGCTCGCTGCACGTCAGGTGGTGATAGCCCAGGTCGTCGGCGGCGCGGGCGATGGCCAGCAGCGTACCGCCGACGTCGGGGCCGGCCAGGACGTCCCGCTCCCAGGCGGCGGCGGTGCGCGGATGCTGGACGACGACCGGGGTGAGCAGCCCGATGCGTGCGGTCATGGCAGGGTCTCCGATCCGGCGCCGCCGCGCGTCGCGCCGGTGGCCTCGTCGCTGGGGCCGCCGGTCGCGGGCGGGTCGCAGGTCGCGGTACTCGTCGGGATGCGCCGGAGGCGTTCGAGCAGCGCGCCGAAGTCCTCGTCGTCGGCCGGGTCGAGCGGCAGCCCGAGCCCGAGCCCGTCGGCGAGCCCGCCGTAGGCCTGTTCGAGCACGTCCGGCAGCTCGGCGTAGGTGCCGTGCGGGATGAGCGTGGCCAGGGTCTCGTCGTCGAGGGTGTCGGCGAGTCCCGCCCAGCGCCCGGAGGCGGCCATCGCGGCGAGCCGTTCGCCGACCCGGCCCAGGCCGAGCCGGTCCAGGGTCGTCCGGTAGGCCGGGGTGGAGAAGAGGAACGCCAGCTCCTGGCGGGCGGAGTCGCGGCTCGCGGCGAGTGCGGCCGGTGTCGGACCGGTGATCGACTTGGAGACGACGACGACCCGCGGGATCCGGGAGCGTCCGGCGCGCTCGGCCCCGGCGCGGAGTGCGGGGAGCACGACCGTGCGCAGGTGGCTCGGGTGCGAGTTCGTCGCGTGGGTGACGAAGCCGTCGGCGAGCTCGCCGGCCACCTCGCAGACGCGCCGGTTGACCCCGCCGGTGTAGAGCGCCGGGGCCGCGGTCGACAGCGGGCCGGGGTTGAAGTAGGGCTGGAGCCGGGTGAAGCGGTAGTGGCTGCCCTCGTGCTCCAGGGGCCCGCCCGTGGCGAACGCGGCGAAGATCGCCCGGATCGAGGCGAGGTAGTCGCGCAGGTTCTCGGCCGGCCGGTCCCACGGCACCGAGAAGCGGCCGACGATGTTGCCGCGCACCTGGGTGGCCAGCCCGAGCTGGAAGCGACCCTCGGAGAACCGTGCGAGGTCCCACGCGGCGTACGCGGTCACCATCGGGCTGCGGGGGAAGGCCAGCGTCATGCTGGTGCGTACGGTGATCCGGCTGGTGTGCTCGGCCGCGAGCAGGGCGACCGCCAGGGAGTCGTGCGTCGTCTCGGGGACGTGCACGGTGTCGAAGCCGAGCCGTTCGATGCGCGCCGCGACCGCGGGCACCTCGCGCAGCGCCGTCGTCGGCGGCAGTGTCGTGGCCAGCTCCATCCGGGTGGCGGGCACCTGTGCCGCCGTCATGGGATGCGGCCCGCCAGGGCGGCGTCGACGACCTCGTCGCCACCGACGATCCGGGCGAGCTTCTCCAGTCGGGGCGCGCGGCGCAGGTGCGCCCCGCCCTCGACCGGCAGGCACGCGCCGGTGATCCACGACGACTCGGGGCCGCACAGGAAGCGGACTGCGGCGGCGACGTCCTCGGCGCGTCCGACTCGCGACAGGGGCTTCTCGGCGACGGTCGCGGCGGCCAGCTCGGGGTCGGCCAGCAGCAGGCCCGGGTTCTTCCCGTCGGTGGCCACGATGCCGGGGCGTACGACGTTGACCCGCACCGCGAGGTGGCCGAGCTCGTCGGCGGCGACCCGGACGAGCGCCTCGAGCGCAGCCTTGCTCACCGAGTACGACGGCATGAACGGGAAGGAGTGCCCGCCCGCGCTCGACGAGGTGCACACGATCGAGCCCCCACCGTGCGCGGCCAGGGCCTGTCCGCCGTGCCGGATCGCGTGCAGCGCCGTCGTGACGTTGCGCCGGAAGTCGTACTCGAGGGTCTCGGCGTCGAGGGCGAGCACGGGGCGGAAGGTGCCGCCGCCGACGGTCGTGACGACGGCCGCCAACGGGGTCTCGTCGGCGACGCGCACCGCGGCGGCCACGTCCTGATCGAGGGCGGAGTCGCCGACGCTGACCCGCACCGGCAGCGCCCCGGGAACGGCTGCGGCGACCGTCGCGGCCGCCGCCCGCAGCGTGGCCTCGGTGCGCCCCATGATCGTCACGGCGGCCCCGTCGGCGGCCAGCGCGGCGGCGATGGCGCGGCCGAAGCCGCCACCCCCGCCGATGACGAGGGCACCGCGGCCGGCGAGCGGACCGGGTGGGGCGCTGGTCGGGTCGGGACTCGTGCTCATCCCTGCTCCCTCGAGTCTCGTCGGAACCTGTCCCGCGTCGACGGGTCGTCCATCAGCACGAAGGTGCCGGTGGCCGTGACGCACGTGAGGTCCCCGACGCGCAGCTCGCCGGAGCTGCGTACCTTGCGCCCGTCGCGCCCGTCGTGCCGGGCCAGGATCGTGATCGTCGAGCCGATCGGGATGGCCGCGCGGAAGGAGACGTCGAGCCCGACGGTCACCGCGGCGTATCCGGCGCGGGCGTTGGCGATGCCGAGGGCGTGGTCCATGAGCATGGCCGAGGTGCCGCCGTGCACGTGCCCCGGAGGTCCCTGGAAGGCCAGCCGCAGGGTGACCTCGCCGCGCAGCGAGCCGTCCGGCTCGACCCAGAGACTCACCGGCGGCGACAGCGGGTTCTCGGTGCCGCCGGCGGGGTCGAAACGGCCCGGGCCGGGCTGGCGCCACATCGTCGCGATCCGCTCGGAGAGGTCCGGGGCATGGGCGTCGATCCGGGCGGTGAGCCCGTCGAGGTCGGCCACGATCCGGTCGGCGTCGGCGTCGATGGCCCCGCCCGCGCGGGTGATCGCGTCGACGAGCCGGCGGGTGGCTGAGGCGACGGCGTCGATGCCGGTGTCGCGGGGCTGTGCCGTGGCGAGGGTGGCTTCCACCGGGCGGACTCCTTCGGCCGGTCAGGGCAACCAAGCGCTTGCTTGATCGCACTTTAGCGACCCGGTGGCGCGCTGGCAACGCTTGCGCCCCGGCGTCGCCCCCACGGGTCGCGGCGGCGTCCGTCCGTGCGGGCCGCGGCGGCGTCCCTCCGTGGGCTGCGGTGGCGGCCGTCCGTGGGTGGCGGTGCGTCCGGCCGTGGGTCGCGGTGGCGTCCTTTTGTGGGTCGCGGCGGGCGTCCGCCCATTGACGCGCCCGCAGCCTGCCCCTACCGTCCCAATCGAGCGCTTGGTTGGTTCGCGAGGGGCGCCGCATGTCGGCAGCCTCGGGGACGCCGCGCGCCGAGCAGCTCCAGGCGGGCATCACGCCGCCGACGCCATCCACCACCCACCGTGACCACCGCGCCCGCGCGGCCACTGCCGAACGACCCGCCGGCACCCCGGCCGCGCCCCGGGCACCCGGGACCCCGCCGCCGGCCGCGGAGCCGCTCCCGGCTCGGAGCGGCAGGTCAGGAAAGGAGCACCTTGTCCCGCCTCCCGCACCACCGACGCCTCGCCGTCGCCACCAGCCTGCTCGCCACCCTCGCCCTCGGAGCCTGCTCCGGCACCCCGACCAGCAGCCCCGGCGCCACCGGTGCCGGCACGGGGGAGATCGACCCCGACGCCGTCCTGCGGGTCACGGCCTCGTCCCCGTTCCAGAACCTCGACCCGGCCCAGCCGGCCCCCGGCGGTTACCCCTACCTCACGCTGATCTACGACCGGCTCACCATGGTCGACTCCAGGGACGGGATCGTCCCCGGCCTGGCGACCTCGTGGACCTACGCCAAGGACGGCTCCCACCTCGAACTCGCCCTACGCGACGACGTCACCTTCCACGACGGGACGCCCTTCGACGCGACCGCCGTCAAGGTCAACATCGAGCGCGGCCAGACGCTGCCGACGAGCACCATCAAGCAGGACCTCGCCGCCGTCACCGGCGTCACCGTCGTCGACGCGCACACCGTGCGCCTCAACCTCACGCCGGGCACCGGCGCGGTGCTCCCCTCGGCCCTGGCCACCGCCGCCGGCATGATGGTCTCGCCCAAGGCGATCGCCGACGGCGTCGACCTCAAGCGCGCCCCCGGCAACGCCGGCTCGGGCCCGTACGTCGCCACGGAGTTCGTGCCCAACGAGAAGTACGTCGTCAAGCGCGCCGAAGGCGCCTACTGGGACCCGAACGCCGGGCGCCTCGCCGGGATGGAGATCACCCGCGTCCCCGAGGGCGCCACCCGACTCAACGGCGTCGTCAGCGGTCAGACCGACCTCAGCTTCGTCTCCTCGGCCAACGAGGTCGTCCAGGCCCGCCAGCTCGGCGAGGCCGGTCAGCTCAAGGTCACCACCCGCCCGTTCCGCAACGTCCTCGGCATCCTGCTGCGCGCCGACATGGGCGACCTCAAGGACAAGCGGGTCCGTGAGGCCATCGCACGCTCGGTCGACCCGGCCGCCATCCGCGCCCTCTTCGCCGACACCTGCACGCCCACCCGCAGCATCTATCCGGACAGCCCGTGGGCGGACCCGGCGGCGACCTACCCGTACGAGTTCGACCTCGCCAAGGCCAAGGCGCTGATCGCCGAGGCCGGCGGGGCCAAGGTGTCGATCACCTTCTCCGCCGGCACCAACACCGAGCAGCCCGCCACCGCCATCCAGGCCGCCATGGCCCAGGCCGGCATCGACGCGAAGCTCAACCCGACGCCGAACTCCGAGACCGAGGCCCGCTTCATCGCTGGCGACTTCGAACTCGAGGTGTCCAACACCTTCAACCCGCGCCTCGACCCGGCGGGCACGGTGGACAACTACTTCACCGGCAACTACAAGCTCGCCACCGACCCCGGGGCCATCGCCCCGATCGCGGCCAGGGCCGCCGACCCCCGCTCCAGCGTGGGGGAGCGCGCCACGCAGTACCACCAACTGTGGGAGCGGCTGTTCACCGAGGCGTGGTTCATCCCGCTCTGCAACCTCACCAGCGCCACCATCGCCTCCCCGAAGGTCGTCGGGGCCGAGCAGCTGCCGTGGACCAACCTCGGCCTGTTCGACCTGCGCACCGTCGCGATGACGAAGGGCTGAGCGCCAGCTCCCCACCCGCCGGCCGGCCGGTCGCCCACCCGACCGGCCGGCCCGAAGAAAGGCAGCCAGAGCCAGTGAC